>NZ_CALPTI020000005.1:0-200177 GCF_943326455.1 Limnohabitans sp. Rim8 | reverse complement strand
GCGTCGTACACCTTGTTGGCTGCAGTGATACCGGTCACGGCACTGATGTCAGCTTTGCTGATATCCGCTGTCGTGCTGGCTGTGCTGCTCACCAGGTTGTAGTTGCCCGCATCCGCGCCACCCAAGGTAATGCCCGTGATGCTCACGTTCTTACCCGCACCTGCGTTCTTGTCTGCAAACGCTCCGCTGGCTGCGCTCACGTTCAGCACGTCTGAGCCAATCTTGCCCGTGAAGCCCGCCGCGCTGGTGTTCAGCGTGGCCGCCGTCGTCGCGTCGTACACCTTGTTGGCTGCAGTGATACCGGTCACGGCACTGATGTCGGCCTTGGTGATGTTCGCTGTCAGACTGGTGGGTTGGACCACCACGTAGTTGCCTGCGTCCGCGCCTGCGAGGGTGAAGCCCGTCACCGCCACCGCTTTGCCGGCGCCCACGTTCTTGTTGTCAAACGTGGCTGCTCCAGTGCCACCAACCGTGACCACATCAGAGCCCAGTGCCGCCACTGTGGCTGCACCGCCCAAGGTGGCCACTGTGGTGGCGTCGTACACCTTGTTATTGGCCGTCACGCCTGTCACTTGCAGAGTGGCCGCTGTCACGTTGGCGGTCAATGACCCTGCGGAAGTTGCTTGGTATCCAACTACTCTCACGCCAGAGTTGGCCCCAGCTACCGACACCGCACCTAGGTTGATGGTCTTGTTGTTGCCGACGTTTTTGTCCGCGAAAGTACCGGTGATGATGCTACCTGGCACATCGCCGTCGATGGCACCACTGATCGTACCGGTCACGTTAACCGACGTGGTAGCGTCATACACCCTGTTTTGCGCGGTGGCACTGGTGACCGTCAAGGATGGTGTGACGCGATAAAAGAGGTTCAGCGCTTTGGATGCATTGACTATGCCAACACCACCCGACACATTGGTCGCATAGGCCTTGTTTTGGCTGGTATCGCCATTGGTGACCAAGGTGGCCAAAGCGGAACTGTTGGCGTTGCCCGAATAAAGAGCCACCGTCTTGCCGCTGCCAGCGGTCACGCTGGTAGCACTGCCCTTGACAACGTCGCCGCCGGTGACAGCGCCGTTGGCTGTAGCACTGGAAGCGACTGCAGATGCAGCGCCAGCAGTTAGGGTAACGTCCCCCCCAGTGCTGACCACGTTGCCATTCAAGGTGAGGTTGCCAGTTGTGGTCGAGACATTGATATCACCCACAGCATTCAATCCACTCAACCTAAGCGCACCTGAACTATTGACCATCAAACCTGTAGTGCTATCTGCAGTGAAAGTTCCGGAGGTATTGAGGTTGATACTGGAACTTAAATTGTTAACCGTATTGCTCAGCGTGATGTTACCGCTGCCGGTTGTCAATGAAAGGTTGCCGGCGCTAGTTAACGCCGTGGAAGCCGCTTGTGTAATGTTGCCATTTCCGCTGCTTGTATTGAATGCAACATTACCGTTGGTGGTCAAATTACCCAGTGCAGTCGATAGATTGGTGTTGATCGTCACTGCCCCGCTCGTGCCATTGAGACTGTTGCTGCCAGACATGACAATGCTGGCGTTGGAATTGAGAGCGACGTTACCGGTCAGCGTTGTTCCTGCCAGAGACAAATTGGTGTTGCCCGTCTGCGTCACATTGACAATGGCATTGCCGCCCGCCGTGCTAGTAATACTGGAGCCACTGGCCAACACCATTGCGTTGCCAAGGCCCCACGACTGATTGCCAGTGATGGTGGTTGTTCCACCCAGTAACGTGATGTTGCCGGTCACATTTGTGCCCGTACTGCCTGCGCCTTGCGCTAGGCCGCGTATATTCACAACACCATTGGTCGACAGATTGCCGCCAAGGGTAACAGCAGTACGAACACTGTTTGTCCCGTTTGAGTCTGTTGCGTTGAGGTTGATCTGTCCGCCAGCACTGGCATCTAATGTGTTTGTGCCAGATGTCACCAGGTTGCGATCACCCAAGAAATTAACCGTGGCGTTGCTCGTCGTGACATTGGCTCCCGCCATGGACAGATACGTCCCCAGCACTTGAGTACCGCGAACGTTAAGTGTGCCGTTGCTAGCTGCGACATTGCCGGCAATCAGCACCCCCACGCCTGTTGCGGCCGCTAGAGAGCGCCCTGTAATATTGACTTGGCCGCTGGTGTTGAGGTTTCCACCAATGCTGATGGCGGTTCGAGCTGTTGTTTCCCAGGGTATATCTGCATTCACGGCCACTGTGCCATTGGTGCTATTGAGGCTGTTGTTGCCAGACATGACAATGCTGGCGTTGGAATTGAGAGCGACGTTACCGGTCAGCGTTGTTCCTGCCAGAGACAAATTGGTGCTGCCCGTCTGCGTCACATTGACAATGGCATTGCCGCCCGCCGTGCTGGTGATACTGGAGCCACTGGCCAAAACCAATGCGTTGCCACCGCCCCACGACTGATTGCCAGTGATGGTGGTTGTTCCACCCAGTACCGTGATGTTGCCGGTCACATTTGTGCCTGTACTTCCATTACCTTGCGTTGACCCGTGTATGTTTACAGTACCATTGGTCGATAAGTTACCGCCAAGGGTGACAGCCGTTCGAGTATTTGCCGAAGGACTCAAGTCAACTGTTGAGACGTTGATTACTCCACCCCCACTGGAGTCCAAAGAGCTAATTCCTAAAATATTAACCTGACTTGAATTGCCATTTATATTTAATATTCCTCCTTCGGTATTCAAACTACTGTTTTCAATGCGAACAGCATTTTGTCCACCTGAACGTCCAGTAACATTTAACACACCGGAGACTACTTTGATGGTTCCGTTATCAATCCACACTCCATGCCCGCCAGTCCCTGTGCCATAGCCGTTTAATGTCACATTGCCTGCAGTTGTTAAATTGCCACCAATTTTCACACCCCCAGCAAGGGATGGTAGAAAAATTGGCTGCTGTCCATCGATGAAAATCGATCCACTACCCGCATTTAGTGTGTTGTTACCGTTCATAACAACAGCTGCACTCCCGTAAACAGCAGAATTCAAATTCAATATTCGAACCGTTCCATTGGTTGAAATCTCATTTCCATTCAACGTTACAACACTAGCATTTGAGCTTTGTGATGCATTCATCGTTAAATTCAACGACCCCGAGTTGGATGTAATGTTGACACCGTTGTTCAGTGTGATGGACTGATTGGCATTGAGCGTCAGGTTGGCATTACCACCTGCCGTCTTGTTGATATTGGCCGCAACCGTGATGTTGCCACCCGCGCTACCTGCACCGGCGGTGGTAACAGTTACATCTGCACCGGTATTCAACGCCCCCTCAATCGATGCGTTGTTCACAATCGCGGTTGAACCGCTACCTTCCCACGTGTTACTGGTGTTGGTGGCTGTGCTGGCCGCCGTGCTGATGGTGATGTCGGTCGGGTCGATTAACCACTCGCCGTTTTTGCCCGCGCTCTTGCCTTCGACCGTACCCAGCATGGTGAGCGTTTTGCCCGAGGTTTCTACAAAACCACCGTCACCCTGAGCGCTGCCGATCTTGATGGTGGCACCACTGCCAATGACGGTGTTGTCGGCCAAGCTGATGTTGGCGACATCAGTGGCCTTGCCCAGCAAGTCGCCACCGATGACCACACGGCCACCACCGGCCACGCCGCTGGCGTCAATGGTGGCGTTGCCAAACACGCCCACGCGATTGCCGCCAATGACCACCGCACCCGCTTTTTCGCCAGCGTTTTGGCCCGACACGTCGATGGTGCCGCTGGTCAACGCATCGCCGCCCTCGGCCATCAAGACGACTTTGCCGTTTTTGAAGCCCAAGCTGCGGGCCTGAATGAGGCCTTCGTTGTTGACCACGGTGTTGAGCAAGCTGTCGCGCCCCTTGGAGGTGAGGTAGACCGCACCACCGTCGGCTTGGATGAGGCCCTTGTTTTCTGCCAGGGCGTTGAGAGTGGCTTCGTCCACTTTGATGGCGAGCAAGGAAGCGTTGTCCAAGCTCAGGGTGAATCCGCCACCGGCTGCCAAGGCCACAGCGCCTTGGGTTGCCGTGATGTTGCCTTCGTTGATGGCTTTGCCGCCAGCCAGCACCACGTAGCCGCCGTCAGCAGCCTTGATGTTGCCTTGGTTGATGACGCCATTGCTGCTGCCGCCACTGAGCACCCACTGGCCGTTGGCGTTTTTGGTGGCATCGGCAGCCGTCGAAGCCAACAAGCCACCTACGCTCACTTCCGAGCCTTTACCAAACAACACGCCGTTTTGGTTGAGCAAGAACACTTGGCCATTGGCTTGCAAGCTGCCAAAAATTTCTGAACGGCTGTTGCCAATGACGCGGTTGATGGCCACTGACGAGGCATTGGGCTGCTGGAACACCACGGTGTTGCCAGCGCCAATGCTAAAGCTTTGCCAGTTGACACCCAGCACCTGGCTGAGTTGCTGCACGGTCATGACACGACCGTTGACATTGACGGTGGCGTTGCCGTTGACCACGTTGCCCTGCGTTGGCAACACATCGGCTGCAATGGCGTTGCCACTGACGATGGGGATGGTCAAAAACGCTGCCGCTGCAGCTGCGTTGATCAATGACCAGGCAAGCAACCCCTTGACATTCGACGATTGGGGCACACCGCCCACACCGCTAGCCGCGCTACCGGCACTGCCCTTACTGTTGCAGGTTGTGATTTCAGCTACCGGCACCAGTTGGCCGGTTTTTTTGTTGAAGACTAAGCGGAAGATATTGGCGTTCATATTGGCCTTCTATTTGTGTATTTATGAAGTTTCTTTTTGGTTTGGCTCAGTAAGCCATGCTCAAGCTCAAACCCACTCTGTCTTCTTTGTTATCGACACTTGAGTCACCGCTGAGTCCTTTTGCCCAAAAGGCACGCAGAACAAAGGCACCTTTTTGGCTGACCTTTGCCTCAACACCCCAGCCCGCACGAACCGAGGTGTTGTCTGTCACGCCTGACGTTGGGTTTTGCTGCAAACGAGCCCATCCACGGTCATAAAACACAGATACATCAGCCATCAAGTTGCGGTCAAGCATGGTGCTCGCCCAAACTTTGCCGATGGCAAACTGACCAACCACAGCGGTATCGCCACCCACCTCTCCGCCTGCATACGCCCTGACAGCGTTTGCTCCACCGAGGAACAGTTTTCCGTATGCGTCCAGGTTGCCAGAGGCTCTTTGCCCGTAAACATTGGCACTGGTATACCAACCATCACCACCCAAGCCCTGCAATCGATTGATACGAGCGGTGTATTTGTCCCTAGATCCCACTGTTGTTGAGTCTCGGGCGTCCTCATACTTCAAATCGGACTGAGCCCAACCCACCAACCAACTTGTTCTTGCACCCAAACCATTCAATACCTGATCTTGAAAATCGCCAGATAAACCCATACGGGCACTGTTCAAGCGGCGGTCTTCAGGCAACGAACTTTGATCGGATAGGCTGATTCGGTCTATGTCCACACGCCAATCTATATTTCCCTGCCCTGTTCGCAAGATGGGATAACTCAGATTAACCCCATGATTTTTTGCATCGCCCGCAAAACCTCCAAACCCCGCCCCCAAGGTGTAGTTGGTTTTGCCTGAAGCTAGGCCCATGCGCCAGCCCTCATGACCGATGGGAAAGCTGTAATCGACGTTGTAGTTCTCGATGTCTTTTTTGTTTGTCGTCATGTACGACAAACCCATTTGGTCGCCGGTCTTTAATGCATCTTGACCAGTTAATCGGACCTGTGCTCGGTTTTCACCCGTTGCTTTAGATCCAAAGTTGTCAACAGATAACCCTGCGTTAACCCCCTTTCGCGCACCGCCACTGCCCGTCACCGACCGCCCACTTCGCGGATCAACTTGCATGGCCATGGTGCTTGTACCCAGCTCTTTGCCTGGCACCAACTCTGCCCTGATTTGATACCCCGTGATTTCAGTCACTAACAAAGCAGCTCGATCTACGCTGGACTGCTTCAATAGGCTTGAGCCACAGTCAACTTCACCGCACAAGCTTTTTTTAACGATTTGCTTGACCTGCGACACATCAATACCGGGATGATTAGCCTCTACCTTTATGGGTTCCGATTGCGATAACCGCCCCTCGTATATCTGGTAAACAACGACACCATCCTTGATTGCCTGAGGTGTCAACCAAGCCCTGGCCACCAGATAACCCGCCTTGCGGTAATACGCCGTGATGGCATCAGATATGGCTTGCAGTGCAAACAGGTCGTAAACACCCGGCAGACGAGCGGATGACGCTTGGAGCAAATCGTCAACTGAAAACGCCGTTAACCCTTCAAACTGAAACCCGTTAATTTTTATTGTTGGCCCACCAGGCTTGACTTCCCCTTGAGTCAATGGTTTGGCCAACCTCGAGCCAACCGCCTCCCATGAAACCGGACTCACGACCTCGGGTCCCGTCAAATTGCGGTTAATGTTTTCAACACTTGATGTTGCACCACCTTGCGCCATAACCAAAGACGACCAAGCCATCAGCACCGCTGACGTGAGAACCGATTTCGAGAAGCGAACCATAGAAAACCCTTTGAACTGCTGCGTATAGGCATGCGAAGAAACTTCGCCACAAGAGTTCTGATAATGCACTTATGAATTAAATTAATTGACGAATTTAATACCAAATAACGGAAAATAATTCCTTTTTTTGGTGCCCATCGACTGTGGCGAGTTTGGTAAGTTGGTCCATGCGGTTATGAAACATGACCAGGCCACAGGCACGTCGACCATGGCCTGGGTGTGACTTTGATCAGAAAGCCCCGGAAGTTTTTGTAACTGCGTAGCCGGGAGGCTGTGGCGCCGAAAATGGCGGGCAGATGATCGCGTCTGACTCCGAGGAAGCGGCCATAGGCCGAGCGGGCCAGGTTCTGGTTAACGGCGTCGGTGAGGTGGTGGACTTGTGGGGCATGCATCCATTAAGTTTCTTTTTCCAGGATGATGAAGTCCTTTTCGAGCAGCTTTTGCATGGTTTCAGCATGGTGGGCCATCAGGTCGAGGAGTTTTGGCGTGGGTACGATATGGCGGGCGCGTTTGTCGTTTTCGCTGTACACCCGGGTGATGAGGCCTTCGTCTTCCAGCTCGCGCAATTTCATGCGCACGGCGCGGTCGGTGTATTCGGGGTGGTTGAGGACTTGCTTGAGTGAACGATCGGTCTGGTGGCTGGCGTTGAAGAAGGTGTCTTGGGCGATGCAGTAATAAACGTGCCGCCCCACAACGGTCTTGAGCAAGGGCAGGTTGGCCCACTCCCAATCCGACAGCTCCACCAGGGTTGCCAGTATTTTTTGTTTATCGTTAATCACTGTTCTTACGCTCTTTTTGTGTATTTGAATATTTTTTTATGTTTTAAATACGCACTATTATCCAGATACGGGAACAAATTTCCTCCATCTGTCAGGACGCGTGGGGGGTTCTGATTGGCCTAGATGGATGACCAGCCGGGCCTGTGGCTTGGTTTGCTGAGTGGTCAGATGGCCAGTGGTGGATAGGCACCCAGCAGGCGGGTCAACTTGGCCCGCTCTACGGGTTTGGGCAGGAAGTCATTGAATCCGGCTGCGTGCGCTTGTTCTTGCGTTTCGCTGAGCACGTCGGCGGTGACGGCGATGACGGGCAGCCGTGACTTGGCCAGGTCGGTCAGGTTGCGGATGGCTTTGACGCACTCAAATCCGTCCATGTGGGGCATGTGCAGGTCCATCAACACCAAATCAAAACCGTGTTGCTCGATGGACCGCAGTCCTTGCAATCCGTCTTCGGCATAGCTGACTTCGCAGTCCAGCTGTGTGAGCATGCGGCCAAGCACCATCCGGTTGATGGCGTTGTCGTCGACCACGAGGAGTTTTTGCCGTTTGGCCGGGGTGCTGTGTTGGGGCAATGGAATGGCGCTGGCTTGGGGTTGAAGGGGCCCTGCCCCGCTGGTGGCTGCAGCTTGTGCGACCCACTCAAACACAATGGTGGAGCCTTTGCCTTCTTGGCTTTGAACGCGCAGGTCGCCACCCATTCGCTGGGCCAGGCTTCGGGAAATTTCCAAGCCCAGGCCCGCACCACCTCGCGTTCGGGTTGTGGATTCGTCGCCGGGCTGAAAGCGCTGGAACAGTTTGGTCAGTTTTTCTCGGCTGATGCCCATGCCGGTGTCTTGCACTGTGACACAACAGCGCAGGCGGTTGGCGTCCAGTGTGATGAGTTTGACGGATACGAGGATGTGTCCGTGGGATGTGAACTTGATGGCGTTGGACAGCAAGTTGAGCAGGATTTGCCGCAAACGGGTGGCGTCACCCAAGATGAATGGGTGGGCCAGCTCATGCGACTGGTAGTCAAGGACAAGCCCTTTTTCTTCGGCAACGGGGCGCATCCAGCCAATCACTTCAGAGAGCGTTTCGTCCAGATTCATGGGCAGCATTCGGATCTGCAGTTTGTCGGCATTGATGGCCGACAGGTCCAGGATGTCGTTGAGCAAGTTCAGCAAATGCTGGGCCGATCTTTGTGCCGTGTGCAGCAGCGGTTGCTGGTCAGACCGCAAGCCACTGAGGTCCAGCACTTGCATCATGCCCAGCAGTCCGTTGAAGGGCGTGCGCAATTCATGGCTCATGTTGGCCAGGAAGCGGCTTTTGGCGACGTTGGCCGCTTCGGCGGTGATGCGTGCGGCCTGAAGTGCCCGGTTGACCACTTGCAGCCGAAGGCGCTCCCTCTTTTCTTTGCGGAAACTGTAGAAAAGGCCCGCAAATCCGAGCATCAGAAAGATCAGCAGACTCGCCGCGAGGCCCATGATCAATTGGTCTTGTTTGCGTGCGGTGTGGTCCTGGATTTCGATTTTTTGCACCACACTGCGGTGCGTGATCTGCACCAGGGATTGCAAATCGGGGGTGATGCGGTCGAGCTCCCGGATGATTTGCGGCAGTTGGGCGGGTTGTCCGCTCAACAGAAGATCTTCTATTTTTTGGATGGCCAACAGCATGGAGGGGATGACCCGCTCGAACTCTTTGGCTTCTTGCAGCAGTTCGTGGGAGGGGAAGTTTTGCAACAGGTCCAGACGGCTGAGGAGAATTTCGAAACGCGACATCAGTTCGGGGTCCATCGCGTTGCGGTAAATGGACGAATTGACTTCGTTGCGGAACCGCAGGAACTCCCTGTCGAGCTGGAAAGCCATGAAGACCACCGAGTCGGACTGGATCCGTGATTGACCGAGCGATCCCGCCGATCGCGCCCAGATCAGTTGCAGCATGATCAGCAGGACGGCCACGATGGCCACCGTCAATGCGATCAGCCCCGATTTGAATAACCGGTCACTGGCGTGAACCGGCTCATGGGTCTCGACAGACATGTCGGGTGTTCACTGAACCGTCAGCGACTTCAGTTGCCAGATGGATCGCTCGTAGTACTTGATGGTTTGCAGCTCTTTCTTGCTGTCGAAGGGGTACACGACAAACAGCGGGCCCCTTTGCCGCAAGGGGATGTTCTGGTCATTTTTCTTGATGGCAACAACGACATCAAAAAGTTGGGCGTCTTGGACGGGTATGTTGATGACGTAGTCGTTGAGGGCCTTGGCTTGCAAGGTTTGGCCATCGGCTTGCACGGTCCGGAGCACATCGCGCAACAGCGGTCCCGAAAATTTGATGGGTGTCTTGGCCCACGGGGTCATGGTGGTGAAGCTTTTTTGCGGCAAGGCCTCCAGCATGCCCAGGTCCCAAAGGTAGGACCGGTCCAGATTGTGGGTCTGGATTTTCCCGGTGATGGTCAGCACCACGGGCCCCGTCGGTTGCCGAACTTCTTGTGCGGTCAATGGCCAGGTAGCCATGGACAAAAAGATAAAAACAAGACATTTAAAAAGAATCAAGATATTTCTCTTTTTAAGCATAAAGACCAAAATATATCTTTATGTCAATTTATTCCTCTGAAATATCAGAAGGAAAGGAGAAATCTGTTCCTATTAAAAATCCAGGCCTGAAGGCCTGGATTGTCAGTTTCATCAATGTGTCAACGGCTAATCGTTGGGTTGTGCGGCTCAACGCCTGGGCTTGCTGCTGCGGGAGCCTTTCTTTTTGGCTGCAGCTTTCTTGACCGAGGCTTTGAGGGCCTGGATGGGTGAGCGGTTGCGCTCGGCATCGGCCTGGCGGCGGTCTTGGGCGCCCCGTTTCTTGTCGCGCCCGCCTTCGGCAGGTGCCGACAGGCCTTTGTCGCGCATGGCCCGTTGCACCAGCTCGTCTCCGGTGTGCACCAACCTGAAATCGATCTTGCGGCCGTCCAGATCCACTCGGCTGACCTGCACTTGCACCCGGCTGCCAATGGCGTAACGGATGCCGGTGCGCTCGCCGCGCAATTCCTGGCGCAACTCGTCAAAGCGGAAGTACTCGCCGCCCAATTCGGTGATGTGCACCAGCCCTTCGACGTACATCGTGTCCAAAGTCACAAAGATGCCGAAACTGGTTGCAGCAGACACCACGCCGCTGTATTCCTCGCCCAGGTGTTCGCGCATGTATTTGCATTTGAGCCAGGCCTCCACATCGCGGCTGGCCTCGTCGGCGCGGCGCTCGTTGGCGCTGCAATGCAGGCCCGCCGCCTCCCAGGCGCGTTGGTCGGCGGCCGACATGCGCACGCGTGGGGCAGACGATTCGGGCGCATCGCCCTTGGCAGCGCGTCCTTTTTCAAGCCGCTTGGTCAGCTTGGCATGTGCCTCACCTGGCACGGGCAAACTGGGCAGCGTGTATTTGCGGTCCAGCAAAATCGCTTTGATCACGCGGTGCACCAACAAGTCTGGATACCGCCGGATCGGGCTGGTGAAGTGGGTGTAGGCCTCATAGGCCAAACCAAAGTGGCCGCTATTGACCGGGGTGTAGATGGCTTGCTGCATGGAGCGCAGCAGCATGGTGTGGATCTGCTGCGCGTCTGGACGGTCCTTGGTCGCTTGAGCGATTTTTTGGAACTCACTGGTGTGCGGCTCGTCGCTGATGCTCATGCCCAAACCCAAGGCCTTGAGGTAATTGCGCAGGATGTCTTTTTTCTCGGCCGTCGGGCCTTCGTGCACGCGAAACAAGCCAGGGTGCTTGCCTTGCTGGATGAAGTCGGCGCTGCAGACGTTGGCTGCGAGCATGGCTTCTTCAATCAGGCGGTGCGCTTCGTTGCGCACACGCGGCACGATTTTTTCGATGCGGCCGCTTTCGTCGCACACGATTTGGGTTTCGGTGGTTTCAAAGTCCACCGCGCCGCGCACGGCGCGCGAAGCCAGCAAGGCTTTGTACACGTCCTGCAGGTTCATCAGGTCGTTCACGCGCGCTTTGCGTTTGAGCGCCTCAGGCCCACGGGTGTTGGCCAAAATGGCCGCGACTTCGGTGTAGGTGAACCGCGCATGGCTGTGCATCACAGCCGGATAAAACTGGTAGGCGTGCACATCACCCTTGGCGTTGACCAGCATGTCACAGACCATGCACAAACGGTCCACATCGGGGTTGAGCGAGCACAGGCCGTTGGACAACTTCTCGGGCAGCATGGGAATGACACGGCGCGGGAAATACACGCTGGTGGCGCGGTCGTAGGCATCGATGTCAATGTCACTGCCGGTTTGCACGTAGTGGCTCACGTCGGCAATGGCCACCAGCAAACGCCAGCCTTTGCCCCGGCCTACTTTGGCGGGTTCGCAATACACGGCGTCGTCAAAGTCGCGGGCGTCTTCGCCGTCGATGGTGACCAAGG
The DNA here is from genome assembly GCF_943326455.1 of Limnohabitans sp. Rim8. NCBI lineage: Bacteria > Pseudomonadati > Pseudomonadota > Betaproteobacteria > Burkholderiales > Comamonadaceae > Limnohabitans > Limnohabitans sp. Rim8. The sequence continues at coordinate 188,522 of NZ_CALPTI020000005.1, read as the reverse complement.
GCACGTCGCGCAGATCGACACGGTCCTTGCGGTCCTTGGCCAGCACCTTGTCGGGCAGGCCTTTGGCTTGTTCCAGGCAAGCGGCCGAAAATTCGTGCGGCACGCTGTACTTGCGCACGGCGATTTCGATTTCCATGCCCGGGTCGTCGATCTCGCCCAGCACTTCTTTCACGCGCCCCACAGGTTGCCCAAACAATGCGGGCGGCTCGGTCAGCTCCACCACCACCACCTGGCCCGGTTTGGCTGTGCCGGTGGCGCCTTTGGGAATCATCACGTCTTGGCCATAGCGCTTGTCTTCGGGCGCCACCAACCATAACCCCCCTTCGTGCAACAAACGGCCAATGATGGGTTGCTCAGGGCGCTCAACGATTTCGACAATTCGCCCCTCGGGTCTGCCCTTGCGGTCTTGACGCACGATGCGAACCTTCACGCGATCTTTGTGCAAGACGGCACGCATCTCGTTGGGCGACAGGTAAATGTCGGACTCACCGCTGTCACGGATCAAGAACCCATGACCGTCGCGATGGCCCTGGACACTGCCTTCAATTTCTTCCAGCAAGCCGCTGGGTGGCGCTACTTTTTTGATATACAATCCTTCGATTCCTGAGGCGCCCAGATGGCGGAATTGGTAGACGCACTAGTTTCAGGTACTAGCGAGTAACATCGTGGAGGTTCGAGTCCTCTTCTGGGCACCAATCTTATCGAACCCGATAAGTTCAACACACAACAAGCCGTTGATTTTTGATCAACGGCTTTTTTGTTGCCTGTCAACATTTGGTGCTCGCGCTCAAACCGGCACCCCCACCAAATCATGCCCTTCCACACGCACGATACGAGCACGGGTGAATTCACCCACCTTCAGAGTTTTACTGATTTTTTCGGGGGGCAATAAACGCACCACACCGTCGATTTCGGGTGCGTCGCCAAAGCTGCGCCCCACCCCACCGCGTCGGCCCATGGCGGGTGCACTGTCCACCAGCACCTGCATGGTGGCACCGACACGCTGGTGCAAGCGGGCAATCGACACTTCTTCGGCCACCGCCATGAAACGGGCGCGGCGCTCTTCGCGCAGCGCTTGCGGCAGCATCCCAGGCAATTCGTTGGCGGTTGCGCCGTTCACAGGGCTGTAAGCAAAACACCCTGCCCTGTCAATCTGCGCCTCGCGCAAAAAGCCCAGCAAGTGTTCAAACTCTTCTTCGGTTTCGCCCGGAAAACCCGCAATGAAGGTGCTGCGAATCACCAGCTCGGGGCACAGTTCGCGCCAACGCTGAATGCGCTCTAAATTTCTCTCGCCGCTGGCCGGGCGCTTCATGCGTCTGAGCACATCGGGGTGACTGTGCTGAAAAGGGACATCCAAATAAGGCAACACCAAACCCTGTGCCATCAAGGGGATGATGTCGTCCACGCTTGGATACGGGTAAACATAGTGCAAACGGACCCAAGCGCCATGTTCACGGGCGATTTCGCCCAAGGTCTGCACCAACTCCAACATGCGGGTTTTGACCGGCTTGCCATCCCAGAACCCTGTGCGGTATTTCACGTCCACGCCATAGGCCGAAGTGTCTTGGCTGATGACCAGCAGTTCTTTGACGCCGCCTTCAAACAAGGCCTTGGCTTCTTTGAGCACATCGCCAATGGGGCGAGAGACCAGGTCGCCGCGCATGGAAGGGATGATGCAGAAGGTGCAGCGGTGGTTGCAGCCTTCGCTGATTTTCAAATACGCGTAGTGGCGTGGGGTGAGCTTGAGGCCCGCTTCGCCAAAGCCGCCGGGCACCAAGTCCAAAAAAGGGTCATGCGGTTTCGGCAAGTGGGTATGCACCGCGTCCATCACCTCTTGGGTGGCGTGCGGTCCAGTCACGGCCAGCACGCTGGGGTGCATTTCACGCACCATGTTGCCGCCGCCTTCACTTGTTTTGGCACCCAGGCAACCGGTCACAATCACTCTACCGTTTTCGTTGAGCGCTTCGGCAATGGTGTCCAGACTTTCCTGAATGGCTTCGTCGATGAAGCCGCAGGTGTTCACGATGACCAGGTCAGCGCCTTCAAAGGTTTTGGAGGTTTGGTAACCCTCGGCGCTCAACTGCGTCAGGATCAGTTCGGAATCGGTCAAGGCTTTAGGGCAACCCAAACTGACAAAACCGACTTTGGGGGCTGGCAGGTTGGCGGAGGTGGGGGCTGTGGGGGTCATTTCACTCATCCCTGCATTGTCCCCGCAAAAACGACCGAATCGTGACAAAAGGACGTGCAAGGCCCATCAGGGCCTCAAACCCATGACGCCAAGTAACTGCTCCGTGTTCTTTTGGATCTGTTTTTGCATCTGCTCTTGCATTTGAGACATGACGTTTTGAGAAGGGTTGGCCAAACCAGAAAACATGTTTTGCATCATGGGCGTTTGCCATTGCATGAACTGCGCCCACACCTCTGGGCTCAAGACGGGACTGGACTCACCCAACTTGTTTTGCCAATCCATGAACGATTGCACGTGATTTTCGAGATATGAGCCCATGTGCCCCTGCATGGCATGGCCATAAAAGCGAATGATGTTGGACAGAACGGCCTCACTGAACATCGGCGCACCCGCTGACTCTTCTTCCAAGATGATTTGCAAAAGAATCGTCCGAGTCAGGTCTTCACCCGTTTTGGCGTCCAAGACTTGCACCGGCAAAGCCGTCATCACCATTTTTTTGATCTCAGCCAATGTCACATAGCTGGATGACTGCGTGTCGTACAAACGCCGATTGGGGTATTTCTTGATGGTGCGAACACCCTCCGCTGCTGCCGATTGGTTCGCATTGTTCGCATTGAGCGGTGGCTGCGAAGGGGTCGATTTGACTTTTGGCTTGACCGGCAATGAAAACTCCTGATGACATGCGGCAAATGAAAATCTGCTGCAATGCACCATTTTAGGCACACAGATTCCGCCTTGTCGCCTTGGTAAACCCTGAGCGAAAGGCTCAGGACATCAAGGCCTGAAGCACTCTATGGGCTGCATTTTTGTTGCGTTGCCGACCGATTCACCCTCTTTACCTGCGAAAATAGACAGCTATGTTCACCGGAATCATCACCGGCGTGGGGCGAATCGTCGCCGCCCACGACCTGGGTCGCTCTTTACACCACGGCAAGCGCCTCACCATCGAGGCCCCCGCCGGGTACCTTGACGATGTAGGCTTGGGCGACAGCATCGCCCTGAACGGCGCTTGCATGACCGTCACCACCTTCAGCCCCGAGAGCCGTCAATTCACCATCGACATCTCGGCCGAATCGCTGGATAAGACCAGCGGCTTGGACCAACAAGGCAGCGTCAACCTCGAAAAAGCGCTCCGCGCCAACGACCGATTGGGCGGTCACATCGTGTCTGGTCATGTGGATGGCGTGGGGCACATCAGCCATTTCGAGCAAATCGGCGAAAGCTGGGAGCTCCGGGTCTTGGCCCCGCACTCCTTGGCCAAATACTTGGCTTACAAAGGCTCCATCACCGTCAATGGGGTCAGCCTCACCGTCAACCGCGTGGCAGATTTGGCCGATGGCTGCGAGATCAGCATCAACCTGATTCCTCACACCGTGAACAACACCGCGCTGGGCAGTCTCAAAGCTGGCAACCGCGTCAACCTCGAGATCGACACCGTCGCCCGCTACGTGGAGCGCATGCTCAGCGCTGGCCTGTTGCCCCAAGCTTCTTAATTTAGGACCTGCCATGAACGCCCCCGCGCAACCGACACCCGTGGCCATATCGCCTGTTGAAGAGATCGTGGCCGAGATGAAGGCCGGTCGCATCGTGATCCTGGTGGACGAAGAGGACCGCGAAAACGAAGGCGACTTGGTGCTGGCGTCTGACCACGTCACACCTGAAGCCATCAACTTCATGGCCCGCTTTGGACGGGGCTTGATTTGCCTGACCCTGACACGCGAGCGTTGCGAGTTTTTGAAACTCCCGCCCATGGCTGCCCGAAATGGCACGTTCTACAGCACGGCCTTCACCGTGTCGATTGAAGCTGCCGAAGGCGTCACCACAGGCATCTCTGCCGCGGATCGCGCCCGTACGGTGCAAGTGGCCGTGGCCAAGGCCAGCCAGCCGACCGACTTGGTACAGCCTGGTCACATTTTTCCGCTGCAAGCGGTTGACGGCGGCGTGCTGATGCGCGCTGGGCACACCGAAGCTGGTTGCGATTTGGCCGCCATGGCCGGTTGCTCGCCGTCATCCGTGATTTGTGAAATCATGAATGACGACGGCACCATGGCCCGCCTGCCCGATTTGCAAATTTTTGCGGCCGAGCACGGCCTCAAGATCGGCACGATTGCCGACTTGATCGAGCACCGCAGCCGCAACGAGTCCCTGGTTGAACGCATTGGCAGTCGCCCCTTGCAGACCGCTCATGGCGAGTTCACTGCGCACGCTTTCCGTGACCAAACCAACCAAGCTGTGCACTTGGCTTTGGTCAAAGGTGCGTGGTCACCTGAATCTGAAGTGGCCGTGCGTGTGCACGAACCCCTGTCGGTTCTGGATGCCCTCGAAGTCAACCGCGCCATGCACTCGTGGGGATTGGACGCCAGCCTGAGCTACATCCATGCCCAAGGCTGCGGTGTGGCTGTCTTGCTCAACTGCGGCGAATCGGCCGAGCAATTGCTGGCCCAATTTGAAGGCCGTGCCCGCTCGGCCCAAGCGCCCGAACGCGGCAAGATGGATTTGCGCACTTATGGCGTCGGCGCGCAAATCCTTCGCGAATGCGGCGTTCACAAAATGCGCCTCATGGGCAATCCGCGCCGCATGCCCAGCATGACCGGCTACGGTCTCGAAATCACTGGCTACATCCCCAAGGAATAAACATGCAAGACGCCAACAAAGGCCAGACCGAAGAACTCGATGGTCAATTTCTGCACATCGGCATCGTGCAAGCCCGCTTCAACGAAGACATCACCAACGCCTTGGCCAAAGCCTGCATCCAAGAACTCGAAGCTTTGGGCGTGACCAGCATCGACCACGTCATGGTGCCCGGCGCTCTGGAAGTGCCCGTTGCGCTGCAGGCCATGGCCGAACGTGCCGAATACGACGCCCTCATCGCTCTGGGCTGCATCATCCGAGGCGAGACTTACCACTTTGAGTTGGTGGCCAACGAATCTGGCGCTGGCGTGAGCCGCGTGTCGCTCGACTACAACTTGCCAATCGCCAACGCGATCTTGACCACCGAAAACCTCGACCAAGCCATGGCCCGCCAGACCGAAAAAGGCCGCGACGCGGCCCGCGTGGCGGTCGAGATGGCCTGCATCATGGACGACCTGGCCGCCGACATGGCCGAGTTGGCCGACGACCTTGACGAAGAAGACAAAGCCTGATGACCGATCCGCAAAACATCATCGGCGAAGCAGACGCTGGCCAAAAGCCTGCCCCTGGCACGCGCAAATCGTCCGCCAAATCGGCCCGCAGCCGCTCGCGTGAGTTTGCGCTGCAAGCCTTGTACCAGCACATCGTGGGCCGCAACGAAGCAGCCGACATCGATGTGTTCACACGCGATTTGTCCGGTTTCAACAAAGCCGACTCGGCCCATTACGACGCGCTGCTTTACGGCTGTACTGACCATGCAGCTGTCCTGGACGCTCTGATCGCCCCCAAACTCGACCGCAGCTTTGCCGAGATCTCCCCGATTGAACGGGCGATCATGTGGATCGGCGTTTACGAGATGAAGCATTGCCTGGATGTGCCTTGGCGCGTGGTACTGAACGAATGCATCGAGCTGGCCAAAGACTTTGGCGGCACCGATGGCCACAAGTACGTCAATGCGGTTCTGAACGGCTTGGCCCCTGAGCTGCGCAGTGCCGAAGTGCAAGCCGACCGCCAGTCTGGCCGCATCAAATAAAACAGCCACACAAACACAGTCATGCGCATCTCAGAGCGTGCCGAGCGGATCGAGCCCTTTTGGGTGATGGAAGTGGCCAAAGCCGCTTCGCAAAAAGCCCGCCAGGTCGCCCACACCGACCAACCTGTCGTGTTTTTGAACATCGGCGAACCCGACTTCACCGCACCCCCCATGGTGCAGGCTGCGGCACAAGCCGTGATTGCGTCCGGCCAAACCCAATACACCCCGGCCCTCGGATTGGACGCATTGCGTCAAGCCATCAGCGGATGGTACGCACAGCGCTTTGGCGTGCAGGTGCCCGCCAACCGCATCGTGGTGACCGCTGGCGCCTCCTCAGCTTTGCAACTGGCTTGTTTGGCATTGATCGACCGGGGCGATGAAATCCTCATGCCCGACCCGAGCTACCCCTGCAACCGCCACTTTGTGAGCGCAGCAGAAGGGAAAGCCGTTTTGGTCCCCACCACAGCTGCGGAGCGCTTTCAACTCAGCGCTGCGAAAGTGGCAGCCTCTTGGGGCCCGCAAACCCGTGGCGTTTTGCTGGCCTCCCCCTCCAACCCCACCGGCACCTCCATAGACCCTGCCGAGCTGGCACGCATTGTCGATGTGGTGCGCTCGCACGGCGGTATCACCCTGATCGACGAGATTTACCTGGGCCTGAGCCACGACGACCAGTTCGGCCAAAGCGCCCTGGCCCTGGGCGAAGACGTCATCAGCATCAACAGCTTCAGCAAATACTTCAACATGACCGGCTGGCGTCTGGGCTGGCTGGTGGTGCCCGAGCAGATCACACCCGTGCTGGAGCGCTTGGCACAAAACCTGTTCATTTGCGCCAGCACCGTGGCGCAACAAGCGGCCTTGGCGTGCTTTGAGCCCGACAGCTTGGCCGAATACGAGCGCCGCCGCGCCGAATTCAAAGCCCGGCGTGATTACTTCATTCCGGCCTTGAATGCGCTGGGCCTGACAGTGCCCGTGGCGCCCGATGGCGCGTTTTACGCGTGGGCCGACTGCAGCGCCGCCTGCCAAAAGCTGGGCCTGAAAGACAGCTGGGAATTCGCCTTTGCCGCGCTGGAACATGCCCATGTGGCCATCACGCCGGGGCGCGACTTTGGCACCGACCAAACCGCCCGCTTTGTGCGTTTTTCCACCGCCAACTCGATGGCCGAATTGCAAACCGCGATCGCCCGCCTGAAAGCTTGGTTGCAGCCATGAACAGCACCCACGTGAGCCCCAGCGTTTTTGAACACCCCATCCGCATCTATTGGGAAGACACCGACGCGGGCGGCATCGTTTTTTATGCCAACTACCTCAAGTTTTTTGAGCGGGCCCGCACCGAGTGGCTGCGTGACCTGGGCTTTGGCCAGCAGGTGCTGCGTGACGAGTCTGGGGGCATGTTTGTGGTGTCTGAAACCACCGTCAAGTACCATTCTCCCGCCCGACTGGACGACACCCTGGTCGTTACAGCCGAATTGCAAACAAGCGGCAAAGCCAGCCTGACCATTGCCCAGCGCGCCTACTTGCGCACGCCTGAGCAAAACGACCGCTTACTGGCCGAAGGCACCATTCGCTTAGGCTGGGTCGACAGCACCACCTTGAAACCCGGCCGCATTCCGGCCCCTGTTCTGGAAGCCCTGAAATGAACCAAGACATGTCCATCGTCTCGCTGCTTTTGCACGCCAGTTTTGTCGTGCAGCTGGTGGTGCTCATTTTGCTCAGCATCTCGGTGGCCAGTTGGGCGGCCATCGTGCGCAAGATCACCGCCATCAAGCGCATCAAAAATCTGAACGAAGAATTTGAGCGGGTATTTTGGTCCGGTACCAGCTTGAACGAGCTGTTCAACGCCGCCAGCCAAAACGCCAAACTGTCGGGCCCGATGGAACGCATCTTTGCCAGTGGCATGCGCGAATACCAAAAACTGCGCGAACGCCGCATCACCGACGCCGGCACTTTGCTCGACGGCGCCCGCCGTGCCATGCGGGCGAGTTTCCAGCGTGAAATGGACGCGGCGGAGTCCAAACTGGCCTTTTTGGCATCGGTTGGATCCATCTCGCCTTATGTCGGTTTGTTTGGCACCGTGTGGGGCATCATGCACGCCTTCACGGGCTTGGCCAGCTTGCAACAAGTGACCTTGGCGGCTGTCGCCCCGGGCATTGCCGAAGCCCTGGTGGCCACCGCCATTGGCCTGTTTGCCGCCATCCCGGCGGTGCTGGCCTACAACCGCTTTTCACACGATGTGGACCGCATCGCCATCAAGCTGGAAACCTTCATCGAAGAGTTCTCCAACATTTTGCAGCGCAGCCTGGGCGCGAACGCAGCCTCTGGCAGCGGCTCGGCATCTGGCTACTGAAAGAGGCCCACAGCATGCCCGCCACATCCTCCCGAGGTCGCGGACGCCGCACCATCTCGGAAATCAACATGGTGCCCTTCATCGACGTGATGCTGGTGCTCCTCATCATCTTCATGGTCACCGCGCCCATGATCACGCCCAGCATGGTGGACCTGCCCAGCGTGGGCAAAGCCGCCAAGCAACCCGACAAAGTCATCCAAATCGTCATCCAAAAAGACGAACGGCTGGAACTGGTAAGCGATGGCAAAACCGACAGCGCCACCCTGCAAAGCGTGGCCAACAGCGTGAAACGACTGGTGGGCGACGATGCCAACACAGCCGTGGTCATCAGCGCCGACCGCACGGTGAAATACGAAACCGTGGTCAAGGTCATGGACAGTCTGCAGCGGGCGGGTATTGCCCGCGTCGGCTTGTCTGTTCAGTTGGCGCCTTGAAAAGGACTCCGTTTTGAACGCCAAGGCGACACCGCACCTCGAGTTTGCGCCCCCCGAGCAGCCCGGCATGGGCCGCGCTTGGGTGATTGCAGGCGTGGCGCACGTTTTGTTGTTTTTGGCGTTGGGCCTGGCCACGGCCTGGAAAACCCAACCGCAAACCCTGCAAGCCGAAGCCGAGCTGTGGTCCGCCGTGCCGCAGGCAGCCGCCCCCCGATTGCAAGAACCCGTGCCCGAGCCGGAACCTGTGCCGGTGCCTGAAACCCGACCAACGCCTCCTGCCAAACCCACACCACCGCCACCACCAGCCCCTGATCCGGCGATGGAACTGAAAGACGCACAAATCGCGCTGGAGAAGAAAAAACAAGAAGAAAAGAAAAAAGAAGCCGACAAGCTGAAAGCAGAAAAGCTCAAGGCCGAGAAAGAAAAGTTGGAGAAAGAAAAAATAAACAAAGCCAAAGCTGAAAAAGAAAAAGCAGAAAAGGACAAGACCGAGAAGGCCAAGCTTGAGAAGGAAAAACTCGCCAAAGAGAAAAAGGCCCAAGAAGACAAAGAGCGGGAGAAGAAAAAAGCCGCTGAAAGAGACAAAGCCGAGAAAGCTGAAAAAGCCGACGCCGCCAGGGCTGACGCCTTGCGTCAGGAAAACCTCAAGCGCATGCAAGGCATGGCAGGTGCCTCGGGCGGCGAAAACGCCACCGGGACAGCTCTCAAATCGTCCGGGCCATCGGCCACTTATGCGGGCCGCTTGGTGGGCCGCATCAAACCCAACATCACCTACCCCGGCGACGTCGTGGGCAACCCCAGAGCCGAGGTGGAGGTCCGCGTTGCGCCAGACGGGGTCATTCAGAGCCGCCGAATACTCCAATCGAGTGGCAACAAGGCCTGGGATGAGGCCGTTTTGCGGGCCATCGACAAGACCGAAATTTTCCCCAAAGACACCGATGGCCGGGTGCCACCGGTGATCGTGCTGGGCTTTAGGCCTCTGGACTGAGCGAGGGCCGTATCAAAGCCTGTTCAAGGCCCAGCGACTCAACTTTGTCTGTGTTGTGCCGATTCCACATCAAGAGTGATGTGAGTTCGCTCAACCCTCGCGCATTCAACTTGGCAACCCACACCCCAAACCCATGAAAATTTTTGCCATTTGTTTGATCAGCGCCATTGGATGGTTGCCTGTGTCCAATGCTTGGGCTCAAAAAAAACCGGCTGGCGCGTGTTTTGTGGCCCATTTCAAATCGCTCGCGCTGCGCACCCATGCCCCCGAGGCACGGGCCAATTTGGCCAAAGATTGGCTGGAGCGCAATGCCGGCAGCTGCACCGATGTTCAATTGGCCACGATCTTGGCCAACAGCCCCAACTGGTTGGGCACCGCCATGACGCTGGAGATATCCTCCATCCTTGAAGGCGCCATTGAGGCCAAGATTGTCGGCAACCCCGAATTGATGGGCAAGCTTTATGAGTCTCTGGGCAAAGAAGGCCAAGCGTCCACGGTCAGTTACAGCACGCCCACGCCGCGAGCGCCAGTGGTCAGGCCCATGGTCAACACAGGCGTCATAGCAGGCAGTCCCAATTTTGGTTCCATCACAGGCAACACCACCGTCAACCAGAACAACAACCAGTTGAGCAACGCCAGCAGCAGCAACGCGTCCAACAGCAACCAAAATGCTTCGCCCGACGCCTTCTCTGGGACCAGCATCAACAACCCGCAGATGCCGCAAAACAGCGCCCGCTGATGCGGACTGACGCAGAAGTCCGGTCAGTCGTAAACAATCCGCGCCTGGCCTTGGTCGGCTTGTGCCATCCAACTGGCCAAAGCTGCATCGGTCGGGAAAAATTTGGCAGCCTCGCCCAGCGCCAGCTCGGCGCGAGCGCCCAGCGACTCATGGCGCCGCTCCAGCACCAAACGAACGGGCAAACCGCGCACCAGGTCGCCCTGCTCGGTTTGTTCGCGCTGCGCTGGGAACTCTCTGACGATGCGGGCAATGTCGGGCGCACGGCCATTGACCGCCACGCGCAGGTATTTGCCAAAGCGGCAGCGGGCGGCGCCCAGGTCCATGATCTGCTCGATCTTGAGCCGAAAGCCACCCGAAAAACGGTCGGCCTGCATCTTGGCCGTGACGATGATCAGCTCATCGTCTTTGAGCAAATGCTTGGCCGAGTTGATCAGGGTTTCGTCGGCGGTGGCCTCCATCACGCCCGATTTGTCATCGAGTTTGAAGATGGCCACCTTGCCACGTTGACCATTGATGATGCGCAAATCACTCACGATGCCGGCCAAGACCATGGACTCGCGGCTGTCGATCAACTCGTCAATTTTGCGGCGGGCAAATTGGCGCACTTCACGCTCGACTGCATCGAACAAATGGCCTGACAAGAAAAAGCCAACGGCTGTTTTTTCAAGCAGCAGGCGCTCCTTGATGCCCCAAGGCATGACCTCGACCAACTCGGGCTCTTGCGTGCTGGAGCCGTGGGAATCGTCGCCCAGCATGTCAAACAAACCGCCCTGATTGGCATTGGCTGTGGTGGCGCTTGAGAAGTCAAAAGCCCGATCAATGCTGGCCGACAACGCCGCGCGGTTCATGTGCAGCGAGTCAAAGGCGCCGGCCTTGATCAGCGCGTCCACCGTGCGTTTGTTGATGCGGGTACGGTCCACACGCACAGCAAAGTCGAACAAACTGGTGAAAGGGCCACCTTCGTTGCGGGCCGCCACAATGGCGTCGATCGCCTGCTGGCCCGTGCCCTTGATGGCCCCGAGGCCATAGCGGATGATCTTGTCGGTGACGGGCTCAAAGCGGTGTGTGCCCCGGTTTACGTCAGGCGGGTCAAAGCGGATACCGAACTTGAGCGCATCTTCGTACAAGACCTTGAGCTTGTCGGTGTCGTCCATCTCCACCGTCATGTTGGCGCAGAAAAACTCGGCGGTGTAGTGCACCTTGAGCCAACCCGTGTGGTACGCCAACAAGGAGTAAGCGGCCGCGTGTGACTTGTTGAAGCCATAGCCTGCAAAGCGCTCCATCAGGTCAAAGATTTCATCGGCCTTTTCCTGAGGAATGTTGTGAGTGGCCAGTGCCCCATCACGAAACTTTTCGCGGTGCTCGGCCATTTCTTCGGCTTTTTTCTTGCCCATGGCGCGGCGCAGCAAGTCAGCGCCACCCAGTGAATACCCACCCAAAATCTGCGCGGTTTGCATCACCTGTTCTTGATAGACCATGATGCCGTAGGTCTCACTCAGCATTTGGGCCACCGCCGGGTGCGGATATTCCACCTGCTCACGGCCGTGTTTGCGGGCCACAAAACTGGGAATCAGGTCCATAGGCCCTGGGCGGTAAAGCGCGTTCAGGGCAATCAGGTCTTCCAAGCGGCTGGGGCGGGCGTCGCGCAGCATGCCCTGCATGCCCCGGCTTTCAAACTGAAACACAGCCTCGGTTTTGCCATCCGAAAACAGCTTGTAGGTGTGCGCGTCGTCGAGTGGGATGTTTTCAAAGGCAAAGTTTTCTTGGCCTTTGTGCCGCTTCATGATGAACTCGCGGGCGATCTCCAAAATCGTCAGCGTGGCCAGCCCCAAAAAGTCGAACTTGACCAAGCCCGCCGCTTCCACGTCGTCCTTGTCGTATTGGCTGACCGCCGATTCGCTGCCTGGCTGCTGGTACAGCGGGCAAAAGTCGGTCAGCTTGCCCGGTGCGATCAGCACACCCCCGGCATGCATGCCCACGTTGCGGGTCATGCCTTCGAGCTTTTGCGCCAGCTCGATGAGGGTTTTCACATCCTCCTCGCGCTCAATGCGCTCGGCCAGAATGGGTTCCATGGCAATGGCGTAGTTGTTCTTGTCGCCCTCTTTGGGCGTGGCAGGTGGGTATTGCAAGGTGACCGACATGCCCGGTTTATTGGGGATCAACTTGCTGATGCCGTCGCAAAAGGTGTAGCTCATGTCGAGCACGCGGCCCACATCGCGAATGGCCGCACGCGCGGCCATGGTGCCGAATGTGACAATCTGGCTGACGGCCTCACGGCCGTATTTGTCTTTCACATAATCGATCACCCGGTCGCGGTTGCCCTGGCAAAAGTCAATGTCGAAGTCGGGCATGGAGACCCGCTCGGGGTTCAAAAACCGCTCAAACAGCAAGTTGTATTGCAAAGGGTCGAGGTCCGTGATCTTGAGCGCATAAGCCACCAAAGAGCCCGCACCCGAACCCCGACCAGGGCCCACCGGGCAGCCGTTGGCCTTGGCCCATTGAATGAAGTCACCCACGATCAAGAAGTAGCCCGGAAAACCCATCTTCAAGATGGTGTTCAGCTCGAACTCTAGGCGTTCCACATAGCGAGGACGTTCTTCGCTGCGCTTGGTTTCGACGGGGTACAGGTGCGCCAAGCGCAGCTCCAAGCCTTCAAAAGACACATGCCGGAAATAGTCTTCGACCGACATGACCACGCCGTTGACTGGCGGTATCGGAAAGTCTGGTAACTGGGGTTTGCCCAACACCAGGCTCAGGTTGCAGCGCTTGGCAATTTCCAGCGTGTTGGCAATTGCACTGGGCACATCCGCAAACAAGGCACACATCTCGGCCGCCGACTTGAAATACTGCTCACGGGTGAAGCGCCGAATTCGCCGCGGGTTGGCCAAAATTTCACCCTCTGAGATACAGACCCGCGCTTCGTGGGCTTCGTAATCTTCTGGGCCATGAAACTGCACAGGGTGCGTGGCCACCACCGGCAAACCCAGGCGAGCGGCCAGTGCCACGGCACCCGCCACCTGAGGTTCATCTTCGGGGCGACCTGCGCGCTGCAGCTCCAAATAAAAACGGTGCGGGAATATTGAGCCCAATTGCAGCGCCAGATCAGCGGCCTTGTTGGCGTCTCCCTGCACGATGGCCTGCCCCACAGGACCGGCTTGGGCACCGGACAGCAATACCAATCCGTTCGCCAATTCCTTGAGCCAGGCCAGCTTGACGACGGCCACGCCTTTGACAATGTTCTGCGTCCAAGCCCGGGCCAACAACTCACAAAGGTTCAGATAGCCGGGATGGCTTTGCACCAGCAAAACCACGCGGCTGGTGACACCGACATCGCCACCCAAGCCTTCAAGAATGATTTCGGCGCCAATGATGGGTTTGACACCTTTGGCGCGACCTTCTTTGTAAAACTTGACTGTGCCAAACAGGTTGTTCAGGTCAGTAATGGCCAGCGCAGGCTGCGCGTCTTTGGCTGCAATTTTGACCACATCGTCGATGCGACAAGTGGCGTCAACGACAGAGAATTCGGAGTGAAGGCGCAGGTGAACGAACATAGCATCGCATTGTAGGAGCTCACCCCCAGGCTTTTGCTCCTTGTTGGCGCGCGATCTGGAAGTGGATTCTTTAGAATTCTTTTTCAGCCGCGCAGCACTTGCAGCACGTCCGATCTGAACTCGCGGCCATAAAGAATCAACACCACCAATGCCGTGGCCATCACCAAGGCCATAGGGGAAAAGAACCAAGCCATGGCGGCAAATGAAAAGTAGTAAGCACGCAAACCATCGTTGAAAGTTTCAGCCGCTGCACTGACCAAATTGCCAGCACGTTCAGCGTAATGCTGGCGGTCAAACTTTTCAGCAGCAAATTCTTCAGGCGGTGGCATCGCTCCGATGGCCAAGGCGACAAAAGTGTAGAGCCGCATGGACCAAGAGAAACGGAAAAAAGCATAAACAAAGACACCCACCAAGACCAGGATCTTGAGTTCAAACACCAGCAAAGGGGTAGGCTGTGCAAACGGGATCTCGCCCACCAAGCCGGCAGCCTTGTCGGTGGTGCCCAGTAAGGCAAACAGACCACCGATGATGATGATGCTGGTGGACGAGAAGAAAGCGGGGGTTTGAGACAGGTTCTGGGTGATCAGCCCATCCAGCATGCGGGGGTCACGGGCCGTGGCCTGCAACATCCACATTTGCCGGTATCGGTTGGTGGTCGCGATCAGGGTCTGATCGCGCAGACCACGCACTTTAGCCAGCCAAGCGTAGCCGACCCACAATCCAAAAAAAGTCAAGAGCGCAAGCCAGTCGAGCCAAGGCAGCAAAGTGATGATTTTCATGCCCCTATCCTAGCAAGCACCGCCAAGCGCCAGCCGTGTGTCAGGTCGCTTGGCCCTTGGGCGAAAAAAAAGCCAGAACCGCTTGGCGGCTCCGGCTAGGGCTCAAGGCCTCAAACTTGAAGCATCAAACACGCCACTTGGCCGCCACGGCAGCCACACGCTCACCATAGGCCTTAGCGGTATCCAAGTCGCCTTGTGGAATGTCTTCGGCTGGACTGGTGGGGCCGACTTGCGCCATCACACCGGAGTTGGAGCCGATGCGGTTGATGGTGCCGTCGTTCATGGCCGGCTGACCTACCCACACCATGCCTTGTTGCATGGCCAAAGTGATGAAGTACTGGATGGTGGACAGTTTGTCACCGCTCGGGCTGGCCGAAATGGTGAAGCCACCGGCCACTTTGTCTTTCCAGGCACTGCTGAACCACCGCTTGGACGTGGCGTCAGCAAACTTTTTGAACTGCCAAGAGGCCATGCCCATGTAAGTGGGCGAGCCGAAAATGATGGCATCGGCTGCGTCCAAAGCGGCCCAATCGGCATCGGTGATGTTGCCGTCGGCATCGATCGCGATGGTTTGGGCATTGGCGCCTTGGGCCACAAATTGGGCCACGCGCTGGGTATGGCCGTAGCCGGAATGGTAGACAACAACTGTTTTAGCCATGAGATAACTCCTGAATGTTGAGAAAAAGATAGGAAAAATACGGACACCGCCTAGAGCGGCCTTCAGTCGCGATCATGCGGACAAATCAAACACCAAGACTTCGGCATTGTCGCCTTGGGTCAACGCCAAAGACTGTTCGACTTGCAACATGGCCGCATCACCCGCCTTGAGCGACTGGCCATTGACCTGCAAGCTTCCGCGCACCAAAAACACGTAAGCCTTTCGGGCGCTGTCCAGAGCCATCTCGGCGTTTTCAGCCCCATCAAAATGGCCAGCGTACATGCGGGCATCGGCGTGTATCTGCACGGTGTGGTCGGCTGCCATCGGGTCAGCGGGTGGTGCCGCCACCAGCGCCAGCTGGCCCCGTTTGGCACTGGTCGGTACGGTTTTTTGCTCGTACCCCGGGTCAATGCCCGTCACATTGGGTTCGATCCAGATTTGCAAAAAGTGTGTCTGCTCGCCTTGGGCATGGTTGAACTCGCTGTGGCGCACGCCGCTGCCTGCGCTCATGCGCTGTACATCGCCGGGCGGAATTCCCTTGACATTGCCCATGCTGTCTTGGTGGGCCAAGTTGCCCGAGAGCACGTAACTGATGATTTCCATGTCGCGGTGGCCATGCGTGCCAAAACCCGTACCGGGGTCGATGCGGTCTTCGTTGATGACGCGCAAGTTGCCAAAACCCATGTGCGCTGGATCAAAGTAGTTGGCAAAAGAAAAGCTATGGAACGATTTGAGCCAGCCGTGGTCGGCATAACCCCGATCGGCCGATTTGCGAAGGGTGAGCATGCAATTCTCCAATTCAGATGCTTGGCCAAATGCCAAACAATTTCATAACTGTAACGAACACCCTGTCCCGAAACGTTGATATGGTTTGCTGGCATCATTTAAAAATATTGAATGAAAATAGACAACCATGCAAACTCCACGCGACTGGCTGACACCCGAAGCCCTGCAAATGCTGCAAACCATCGGTCAACATGGCAGCTTTGCCGCCGCTGCCCGCAGCATGAACCTGGTGCCCAGCGCCCTGACCTACCGGGTTCGCCAAATTGAAGACGCACTCGATGTGCTGCTGTTTGATCGCAGTGCTCGCCAAGCAGTCCCAACGGCTGCAGGCCGTGAGTTGTTGCGCGAGGCAAGCCGTTTGCTCGACGACATGGACACTGTGGCCAACCGCGTACGCCGAGTGGCCACTGGCTGGGAGGCTGTGTTCACGTTGGCTGTGGACAGCATCATTTCGCGCAGCGTTGTGATGGATTTGTGCGCCCGTTTTTTGGCGCTGGGTACGCCCACACGCCTTCGCTTGCGATACGAGACCCTGTCGGGCACTCTGGCTGCGCTCACCACGGGCCAGGCCGATTTATCGCTGGGCGTGGTGCTGGAGCCGGGCCCGCAGACAGACATGCGACACGCCGTGTTGGGTGACATCACCTTTATCTATGCCGTGGCTCCGCACCACCCCTTGGCCCAAGCCCCCGAGCCGTTGAGCGACGCCAGCTTGCAACAACACCGCGCAGTGGCCGTGGCCGACTCGGTCAGTCGGGGTTCGGGGCTAACGATTGGTCTGCAGGGCGGTCAAGATGTCTTCACGGTGCCAGACATGCCGAGCAAGCTAGAGGCCCAATTGCGCGGTTTGGGCGGTGGTTTTTTACCCGAATCGCTGGCCCTGCCCTACCTTGACAAGGGTTTGTTGGTGGCCAAAATGGTCAACACCCCGCGTACCAACACCTGTCACTATGCCTGGCGTGATAACCGCCAAGCTCCTGCGGGACAGGCCCTCAAATGGTGGCTGGCACAGCTGGAAAATCAGACCACGCGGGACGCTTTGCTTCGGCCAAAGCACGCCGTCTGAAAACAGCTTGATCCTCAGGCATCGGGAATAACCCACCCGGGCTGTATCCGGGCCCTTTTCTCAGCTAAAGTGACCCCATGACTACACAACACATCGCCATCATCGGTGTCGGCATGGCCGGCGTCACTTGTGCACGCACTTTGCGCCAAGCGGGACACAACGTCACTTTGTTTGAAAAAAGCCGAGGCCTTGGAGGTCGCATGTCGACCCGCGCCAGCGCATTTGGTGGCTTTGACCACGGTGCGCAGTACTTTACGGTGCGCGATCCGCGTTTTGAATTGGCCATCGGCACCGCCCCAGGGGTTTGCAAGCCTTGGAGCGCCAATGCCGTTCGCGTGCTCGACCCCAATGGCCGTGTGATCGAAGCCGGCTTACCCGGCGGTGAGCGTCACTGGGTGGCAGCCCCCGGCATGAATGCCTTGGTCAAGGCTTGGGCGATGCCTTTGGTTGAAGACGGCAATGTGCAATTGCAGACCCGGGTCACCCAAATTGTGGCCGACCCCCTGAGAAAAAACGGCTGGCAGCTGCAAACCGAAACAGAGGATGGCGGACAACACGTCTACGCCGGCTTTGACAAAGTCATCTTGGCCATCCCCCCCGAACAAGCATCGGCTTTGCTCAAAGCCTCTGGCCTTGAGGCGCTTGCAAAACCTTTGGCCCAGGTCACGGTAGACCCTTGCTGGACGCTGATGTTGGCCTATCCACAAGCGGTGCAACCCGGCCTGATCACCATCGGCCCTCAGTGGAACGCTGCCCGCAGCACCCACCACCGTGTTGCCTGGATGGCGCGTGAATCGTCCAAGCCTGGTCGCGAGCGCATTGAGCGCTGGACTGTCCAAGCGAGTGCCCCTTGGTCTGCGGAGCACGTGAACGACACACCGGAGCGCGTGAAGGCCAAACTCATCAAGGCCTTTGCAGAGATCACGGGCATCCGCGTTACCCCAGCACACGCTGAGGTGCACCGTTGGTTGTATGCCAAAACCAATCAGGCTTTGGGCGAGAGCTTTGTGTGGTCCAAAGACCAAGGCATCGGCCTGTGTGGCGACTGGTGTTTGGGCCACCGGGTCGAGGACGCCTTTGTTTCTGGCCTGGAGCTGGCCTTGGCGGTGCTCAAAAAACGCTGATCACTGAACACTGAACCTCCATGGGGCTTTCTTACACAGGCCGGTTTGCGCCCTCGCCAACCGGCCTTTTGCATGCCGGATCCTTGGTCGCCGCTTTGGCCAGTTGGCTCGATGCGCGGGGACACAACGGGCAATGGTTGGTTCGCATCGAAGATGTGGACACGACGCGCTGCGTGCCGGGGGCTGACCAAGCCATCTTGCAGCAATTGGCAGCTTTCGGCCTGGTGGCCGATGGCCCAGTGATGTGGCAAAGCCATTGCAACGCTGCTTACCAAGGCGCACTGGACACGCTGGTTAAAAAAGGCTGGGCCTACCCCTGCGGCTGCTCGCGAAAAGACATCGAAACCGCCATCGCATCAGCGCAAGCCCCATCGGTGGCACGCCACCAAGCGGCGGTTTATCCAGGCACCTGCCGAGAGGGATTGAAAGGCAAACCCGCCCGCGCCTGGAGGCTCGATGTACAGGCGGTGCAAACTGCGCTGGGCCTGCCTGTTATCACCCACTGGACTGACCGCCGGTTGGGGCCACAGCAGCAAAAAGTGGCCGAAGAAGTGGGCGATTTTGTGTTGCGCCGCGCCGACGGGCTGTGGGCTTACCAACTGGCCGTGGTGGTGGACGATGCCGCGCAAGGCGTGTCCCACGTCGTGCGCGGCCAAGACTTGACCGACAACACGGGCAGGCAAATCTTGCTGCAACGCGCTTTGGCGTTGCCCACCCCCCAGTACCTGCACACGCCCTTGGTACTGGGTGCCAATGGCGAAAAGCTCAGCAAACAAAACGGCGCCTTGGCGCTGGATCTGCAGCAGCCCTTCCAAGCGCTGAATGCAGCGGCGCATGCCTTGGGACTGCCCAGGCTGCCCGAGAACACGACCATAGACCAAGCCTTGACCCATTGGACGGCTCTGCACGCTCAAACCCTAGGTACAGTGTTTGCATCCGAAGCATGATTCACACATAATATGTGTGAATTTCATGCCGTTGCGGAGGTCAAACCATGAACATCACCTTGTCTGTGGACGAGCGGATTGCTGAATCTGCGCGTGAAGCAGCCCGAAAAATGGGCAAAAGCCTGAACCAGGCCGTACGAGATTACTTGGAGCAACTCGCTGGGCAAGAACGTCAAGACGCCGAGTGGCAAGCTTGGGAACAACGCTGCTTGAGCGGCGGCGGGCAACTCAAGGGCTGGAAGTTTGACCGAGACGCCCTGCATGATCGCGGCTGAACCCACACCCCCTTGGGGCAGGCTGCTTGAACTGCCCAAAACCAGGTGCTTCATCGACACCAACATCTTGGTTTATGCCGACAGCCCCGACGAACCTCACAAACAGCGCATCGCCATCGATGTGCTGAGGCACCTGCGGTTTCAACATTTGGGAGTGTTGTCCACTCAGGTGCTCAACGAGTACATACAGGTCGGCCTGCGCAAACTGGGTCTGCCCCACAGCCATGTGCGCGCGCAACTGCTGTGCTACCGCCAAATGGACCTGGCTGGTGTGACGCCAGACACCATCGACATGGCGCTCGATCTCCACCAAAGTCATTCCTTGAGTTACTGGGACGCCCTGATTTTGGCCAGCGCCCACATTTCAGGTTGCGCTGTGTTGTTGACCGAAGACATGGGCGCAGGCGAAGTTCTGGCGGGCGTACAGTTGGTCAACCCGTTTGCAGCCACTTGACTCGTCACATCCCCCTCTCATCGCCCCACCCCAAACAGCAGCCGCGATAATCGCAGACTTTGCGAAACACTTCGGCCTTCAAGCCTTCCCTCATGACGATGTCCGAGAACACCCAGCAGCAGCCTGCCCACGAAAGTATGACCGAACAGGCTGCCCCCGACGCACCCTTCATGCGGCAAATCAAAACCTATGTCCTGCGTGCTGGCCGCATGGGTTCGGGCCAAGTGCGGGCATTTGAGCAATTCGGTCCCCAATTTTTGGTGCCTTACAGCGCAGAACGCTTGGACGTGCCTGCTGCCTTTGGGCGCAGCGCACCGCTGATTTTGGAAATCGGTTTTGGCATGGGCGACGCCACCGCCAAAATAGCGCAAGTGCGCCCCGACGACAACTTTCTGTGCTGCGAAGTGCATGAGCCGGGTGTGGGTGCCTTGCTCAAGCGTTGCGGCGAAGACCAGATTGACAACATCCGCATTGTGCAACACGACGCCATCGAGGTGATGGACAACATGCTAGGCCCGGACAGTCTGGACGGCGTGCACATTTTCTTTCCGGACCCTTGGCACAAAAGCCGCCACCACAAGCGCCGCCTGATCCAGTCGCCTTTCATCCAGCGCCTGGCCCGGCACATCAAGCCAGGTGGTTACCTGCACTTGGCCACCGACTGGCAGCCCTACTCCGAGCAAATGATGGGCGTTCTGCGCGCCGAACCTTTGCTGGTCAACACCAGCGATGCCCCAGATGGCTTTGCCACAAAACCCGACTACCGGCCACTGACCAAGTTTGAAAATCGGGGTCTCAAACTTGGCCACGGCGTGTGGGACCTGGTGTTCCGCCGCATCTGAAATGCGTGAATCCGGGCACCCAATCCAGTTGCCCATGCGCGAGGGTGTGAGCGCCAGCGTGGTGTCGGTTCCGCAAGGCGCACCGCACCTGCTCGATTTTTTGGCACAGCGCATGCCCGGTATTTCTCGCAGCGAATGGGCTGATCGCTTGGCGCAAGGCTTGGTGCTGAACGAAGACGGCCATGCGGCCCTGCCCCACCAAAGTTGCCAACCGGGCCAGCGCCTTTATTACTACCGGCATCTGGCCGATGAACCCCTGCTGCCGTTTCAGGCACAGGTCTTGTTTGAAGACGAGCACTTGCTGGTGGTCGACAAGCCGCACTTCATGCCCGTCACGCCCACAGGCCGCTATGTGCAGCAAAGCCTGTTGGTGCAGCTCAAGCGACAGACGGGGTGCGCCGATTTGGTCCCGCTGCACCGCATTGACCGCGAAACCGCGGGTCTGGTCTTGTTCGGTAAACGCCAGCAAGAGCGCGACGCTTACCACGCCCTGTTTCGGGCGCACCAGATCCACAAGACCTACCACGCAGTCGCGGCGCATGCACCCCACCTGAGGCTGCCGCGGGTGCACACCAGCCGCTTGGTGCCGGGCGAGCCGTTTTTCAGAACGCAGGAAGTGCCGGGGCCAGCCAACAGCGAAACACGCATCGCTTTGCTGCACACCGATGGCCAACGTGCCCTGTATGCGCTGGAGCCCATCAGCGGCAAGCGCCACCAACTGCGTGTCCACATGAACGCCTTGGGCTTGCCGATTGAAGGTGACCAGTTTTACCCCACCGTCATGCGCGGGCCGGACGCACCCGAAGACTTCAGCCAGCCGCTGCAACTCTTGGCGCAGTCGGTGCGCTTCACCGACCCCGTCACGGGTCAAGACAGAGCCTGGACCAGCGGACTGCGTTTGGCACTCAGTCCGCGCAGTCCGCCTGGAGGCGTTTTGGCTGCTTGACTCAGCCTGGCAGCAAACCCGCCAGCAACTGGCTCAGGTGCAAGGCCTCACGCTGAGCGCCGTGCTGAATTTGGTGGCGGCAACTGGTGCCATCGGCCACCACGATCGCATCGGGCTGGGCGCGCACAGCGGGCAACAGGCTCAGCTCGGCCATTTGCATGGACACCTCGAAGTGGCTGGCCTCGTAGCCAAAACTGCCGGCCATGCCGCAGCAACTGCTCTCAATCAGCTGCGGCTTGGCCCCCGGAATCCAGCGCAAGACCTCCATCACGGGTGACACCGCGTCAAAGGCTTTTTGGTGGCAATGACCGTGCAGCAAAACAGGGCGGTCCACCGGGGAAATCTGAGCTTTAAGAGCGTCCAGATGACCGGCATGGGCTTCACGGGCCAAAAACTCTTCAAACAGCAAGGCCTGCTGGGCGATCTTTTGAGCGCCCTCGCCCAAACCCATCACCAGTAACTCGTCGCGCAAGGTGAGCAAACACGAGGGCTCGAGGCCCACGATGGACAATCCACGCTCGGCGAAAGGCAGCAGGCTTTGCACAACCTCGCTGGCTTTTTCGCGGGCACGCTCTACCATGCCGGTGGCCAAGTAGGTGCGGCCGCAACACAGGTGCTTGCCGTCATCTTGCAACTTGGTGGCCACATGCACGGTATAACCGGCTGCCTGCAACACCTTGACGGCGGCATGCGCATTGGCCGACTCCAAGTAACCGTTGAAGGTGTCCACAAACAAGACCACGCCGCGCGTGGCAGTCAACACCTCGGCTCTGGTGGCCGTAGGCTGTGCGGGGCTTGCTGGCGTGTTGAAGAAGTGCTGCGTTTGCCACTGCGGCAAGCTGCGCTTAGCCGACAGGCCGATCAGCTTTTCGGTCAAGTTGGCCAAGAGCGGCATGCGGTTGCGCAGGTTGAGCACTGGGGCCAGGCGGGCTGCCCACACCGCGTATTCGGGCAAGTGGGCCACGACTTTGTCTTGCAGCGTGTGGCCGTGCTTGGCCTTGTAGTGCTGTAAAAACTCGACCTTCATCTTGGCCATGTCCACCCCGGTAGGGCAATCGCGTTTGCAGCCTTTGCAGCCCACGCACAAATCCATTGCATCGTGCACCGCTTGGCTGGACAAGGCGTCTTGGCCCGCCAGACCCTCAATCTGCCCGCTCAGGGCCAGGCGCAAGGTGTTGGCGCGGCCGCGCGTCAGGTGCTGCTCGTCGCGGGTCACACGGTAGCTGGGGCACATGGTGCCCGCATCGAACTTTCGGCAGTGGCCGTTGTTGTTGCACATTTCCACCGCTTTGGCCAGGCCTTGGGCCGGGTCACCGCCCGTGCCGGGTGCGCTGGTTTGCTCGGTCACCGGGTCGTTTTGCACGTCCCAAGCGCGCCAGTCGAGCGCCGTTTGTATGGGCACCACTTTATAAGTGGGCGAATACCGCATCAGGGTGGTGTCGTCCATTTTGGGCGGGTTGACGATGCGCTGGGGGCAAAGCAGTTGCCGCGGATCCATCTCACGTTTGATGAGCGCGAAGGCCTCCGAGATACGAGGACCAAACTGCCAACCAATCCACTCGCCCCGGCACAACCCGTCGCCGTGTTCGCCACTGAAAGCACCTTTGTAGCGGCGCACCAGTTCGCTCGCCTCTTCGGCAATGGCGCGCATTTTGGCAGCCCCATCGCGGCGCATGTCGAGGATAGGCCGCACATGCAAGGTGCCCACCGAGGCATGGGCGTACCAAGTGCCCCGGCTGCCGTATTTACGGAACACGCCGGTCAAGGCATCGGTGTACTCGGCCAGACTCTCCAACGGCACGGCGCAGTCTTCGATGAAGCTCACCGGCTTGCCGTCGCCGCGCAGGCTCATCATGATGTTCAGGCCTGCTTTGCGCACTTCCCACAGGTTCTTTTGAGGTGCATCCTCCACCATCTCGACCACGCTGCCGGGCAAGCCCAGATCGCCCATCAGTTCCACCAGCTCTTTGATCTTGTGTGCAATGTCACCCTTGCTCGGGCCAGAAAACTCCACCAGCAACACCGCCTCGGGCATGCCTCCGTTGATGTGCGGCGACAAGGCGGTGCGGATCGTGGGCGCAAAAGCCGGGTTCTGCAAAGACAGCTCGATCATGGTGCGGTCCACCAACTCGAC
This sequence comes from Limnohabitans sp. Rim8, assembly GCF_943326455.1. NCBI lineage: Bacteria > Pseudomonadati > Pseudomonadota > Betaproteobacteria > Burkholderiales > Comamonadaceae > Limnohabitans > Limnohabitans sp. Rim8. The sequence goes on along the minus strand of NZ_CALPTI020000005.1, from coordinate 164,603 downwards.
CGCCGACAGCTGCCCCACCGGCATCCCCTGCCCCAGCTTGACGATGTGCTGCGCCGCGTCCATGGCTTGGTAAAAGCTGGGGAAGTTCACCACGCCCAAAACCTTGGCGCGGGGCACCTCGGCCAGGCGCAGCGTGAGTGAGCGGGTCAAGGCCAGTGTGCCCTCGCTGCCAATGAGCAAATGCGCCAGGTTGACCGAGCCGTCCGCCGTGTAAGGCCGCTCGTTTTGGTTGCGAAAAATGTCGAGGTTGTAGCCCGCCACGCGGCGCAACACTTTGGGCCACTGAGCGTCAATCTCACTGGCGTGTTGCAGCGCCAAGTCGCGCACAAAGTCGCCAATCTGGCGCACACGGCCTTGGGCTTGTTCATAGGCGCCAAAATCGAGCAAGCTGCCGTCGGCCAGCCAAGCCCGGGCGCCCAACACGTTGTGCACCATGTTGCCGTAGGCAATCGAGCGGCTACCGCAGGAATTGTTGCCCGCCATGCCGCCCAGCGTGGCTTGGGCGCTGGTGGACACGTCCACCGGATACCACAGCCCGTGTGTTTTGAGGGCAGCATTCAGATGGTCCAGTACCAGCCCTGGCTCTACGGTGGCGGTGCGCTGCTCAGCGTCAACCGACATGATCTTGCGCATGTGTTTGGAGTGATCAATGACCAGACCCGCGCCCACGGTTTGTCCGCACTGGCTGGTGCCGCCGCCACGCGGCACGATGGGTACGCCCAAGTCACGGCAAATGTCCAGCGCCCCGCGCACATCGGCTTCGTCATGCGGCACGAAAACGCCCACAGGCATTTCCTGATAAATCGACGCATCGGTGGCATAGCGGCCCCGGTCGGCGGGAGAAAACAAGACCTCCCCCCGGGTGTCGGAACGCAAGCGCTTGGCGAGCAGACCGGCCACCTCGTTGCTGATGTGAGCGACCTTGTCGTAAGCTTGGTCGGGCAAGGATTTGGACACATCGATCGGCAAAGGGGCGTTCATGGCGCTTTTCTTTCTGTCTGAAATGGGATAACGCTGAGGATGGTGCCCTCTGGCGAAGCAGAAATGGTCTGGCGTGAACTGCGCAGCTGCTCGATCACCACGTTGCGTTTGTTGTCCAGATGCTGCATCAGCACTTGGCGCAGGGCAGCCGGGTCACGGGCTTCCAAGGCTTGCACCATGGCGATGTGCTCGTCCACCGCGTGTTGCCATTTGTCTCCATCTTGGTTAGAGCGAAAACGCAGCGCCTGCAAGCGGGCATTGACTTGGTTGTAAGTGGCGGTCAGCACCGGGTTTTTGGCTGCTGCATTGATACTGCGGTGAATCGCCGCATTGACCTGGTAGTAGGCTGACAGGTCACGGCGGGTGTAAGCCGCCATCATTTCGTAATGCAAGGCCTTGATTTCATTGAGTTCGGCCTCGGTCACGCGCTGGGCGGCCAATTCGCCTGACAAGCCCTCCAGCCCGGCCATCACCTCAAAGGTGTGGCGCACATCGGCCTCGCTCAGTTGCACAGCGACCGAACCCCGGTTCGGCAAAAGCTCGACCAAGCCTTCAGCGGCCAACATCTTGATGGCCTCACGTAATGGCGTGCGTGAGATGCTCAGCTCTTCGCACAAGGTGCGCTCGTTGAGTTTGCCGCCAGGCGGGATCAGGCCTTCCACCAGCATTTGGCGCAGGCGGTGCGCGACTTGTTCATGCAAAACAGGTCGGGCAATGGACAGGTTTTCGGAATCCATGATTGATTTTGAATACAAAAATTGGGGCAGATTATCCCAATTTTAGGGCAAATACCCTTGACAAATGTATTTTGAATACAAAAAATACGCGCCATCAGAAAGGCTCTATTTCCCATGCTTGTCACCAATTTTCACCCCACCGGTCGCCACTTCTTGCAAATCCCAGGGCCCTCGCCTGTACCCGATCGCATCTTGCGCGCCATCAGCTCGCCCACCATCGACCACCGTGGCCCCGAATTCGGTGCCTTGGGCCTGAAAGTCCTGGCCGATGTGCAAAAGATTTTCAAAACCCGCCACCCGGTCATGATTTACCCGGCCTCTGGCACCGGTGCTTGGGAAGCGGCGCTGAGCAACGTGCTCCAAGCCGGCGACCATGTGCTGATGTACGAGACCGGCCACTTTGCTTTTTTGTGGAACAAGCTGGCCAACCAGCTGGGTCTCAAGTCCGAGGTTTTGAGCCTGCCTGGCCTGGAAGGCTGGCGCAACGGCGTGCAAGCCGACCTGATCGAACAGCGCCTGAAAGCTGACACGGGGCACAGCATCAAGGCCGTGTGCGTGGTGCACAACGAAACCTCGACCGGCGTGACGAGCGACATCGCCGCCGTGCGCCGCGCCATGGACGCAGCCAAGCACCCCGCCTTGCTTTTGGTGGACACCATTTCTGGCTTGGCCAGTGCCGACTACCGCCATGACGAATGGGGTGTGGACGTGACCATCAGCGGCTCACAAAAGGGCCTGATGCTGCCGCCTGGTATCGGCTTCAATGCCCTGTCGCCACGCGCCATCGAGGCCAGCCAAAAAGGCGGCATGCCCCGCAGCTATTGGGCCTGGGGCGAGATGATCGAGATGAACAAAAACGGCTACTGGCCCTCCACCCCCAACACCAATTTGCTTTATGGCTTGAGTGAGGCTTGCGACATGCTGCTGGCCGAGGGCCTGGACAAAGTCTTTGCGCGTCACCAGCGCTGGGCCGCTGGCGTGCGTGCAGCTGTCCATGCTTGGGGTTTGCCGATCCAGTGCGCCGATCCGGCGGTGTATTCCCCCATCCTGACCGGCGTCATGACTCCCGAAGGCGTGGACGCCGACGCGGTGCGCAAAGTCATCCATCAGCGCTTTGACTGTTCTTTGGGCACGGGCTTGGGCAAAGTCAAAGGCCGCATGTTCCGCATTGGCCACTTGGGCGATAGCAACGACCTGACCTTGATCGCCACCGTGGCGGGCTGCGAAATGGGCCTGAAGCTGTCGGGCGTGGCGCTGCAAGGCAGTGGCGTGCAGGCCATCATGGACCACTTTTCAAGCCACTGAACTCAGAACATAGAACCCAGGGCTTTCCGTTTTCTCGCGTGCATTTCTAACAAAACCCAAGGAGACAACATGAAACGCAGAACCTTTGTGGCCGCTAGCGCTGCCACTGCCGCAACGATGGTGGCGCCGTCAATCCAGGCCCAAACCCTGCCCGCCGGGCCGGTGCGCATCCTGGTGGGATTTGCACCAGGAGGCGGGACCGACATCTTGGCCCGCATCGTGGCGCAAAAGCTGCAAATCATGTGGGGCGTCACGGTGCTGGTTGAAAACCGAGCCGGAGCCACCGGGGTGATTGCTGCTGAAGCGGTGGCCAAGGCGGCTCCTGACGGCAACACACTGCTCATGGCACACATCAACAGCCATGCCTTGGCCCCGGCTCTCATGCCCAAACTCAGCTATGTGGTGGACCGCGACTTCTCGCCTTTGGCCTTGGTGGGGATCACACCCAATTTGTTGATTTCTAACAACGATCAACCCGCCAAGACGGTGGCCGAACTGGTGGCCCAATGCAAGGCCAACCCAGGCAAGGTCAGCTTTGGCTCTGCCGGTCAAGGCTCGGCACAGCACATGGCACTGGAGTCTTTCAAATTGGCTGCCGGTGTGGACACCATCCACATTCCCTACAAGGGATCAGGCCCCATGTTGGCGGATTTGATTGGGGGCCAGATCGGTTATTCGTTTGACACCATGACCGCTGCAACACCCCATGTCAAAAGTGGCAAAGTGCGCGCGATTGCTCAAACCCGAGCCAAGCGGGCATCCAGCTACCCCAATGTGCCAACCATGGTCGAGGCGGGCTTCCCCAACTTTGAGGCCACCACTTGGTACGGCCTGGCCGGCCCTGGCAAGTTGCCTGCGGCCATGGTTCAGCGCATGAACGAGGACATCAACAAAGTCTTGCTCATGCCGGACGTGATAGAAAAATTGGCTCAGTTTGGCGCAGAAGACGGTGGAGGTTCGGCCCAGCGCTTTGCCGATTTCATCCGCACTGAGCAAGTCAAGTGGGCCAAAGTGGTCAAAGACAGCAACGTCAAACTCGACAGCTGATGACCGACACCTTGACAGCAGGCACTGTGGATCTTGCCATCTGGCAAGGTGTGGCCACGGTGACCTTCAACCGCCCCCAGGCTCGCAATGCGATGACCTGGGGCATGTACCAACAACTCAGCCGCCACTGCGAAGCATTCAAAGTGGATACCAGTGTGCGCGCTGTGGTGTTTCGCGGCGCCGGAGGCCAAGCCTTTGTGGCAGGCACCGACATCGAACAATTCAAAAATTTCAGCACGGGCGAAGACGGCGTGGACTACGAGGCGCAAATCGAAGCCTGCATTGACTTGCTTTGCTCTTTGCCCATGCCCACCGTGGCGGTCATCGAAGGCTGGGCTGTCGGCGGCGGCCTGGCCATTGCCACCGCTTGCGACTTTCGCTTGGCCACACCGGGCTCGCAATTGGGTGTGCCCATTGCCAAAACATTGGGCAACTGCTTGTCGGTGGCGAATGTGGCGCGCCTGAGTGCCGCTTTCGGGCCGCAACGCGTCAAACGCATGCTCATGCTGGCCGAGATGATCGGCGCTGACGAGGCCTTGGCCTGCGGCTATTTGCACCAACTGGCTGAACCCACCGAAATGGATGGGGCAACCAGCGCTTTGGTGAAGCGCCTAACGGCCTTGGCTCCGGTGACCCAACAGGTGAGCAAACAAGCCCTGAACCGCTTGGTGCAGCATGCCGCACCCGAGGCCGAAGACCTGATCCGCCAGGCCTATGGCAGCGAAGACTTTCATGAAGGCGTCAACGCCTTTGTGGCCAAACGCCAACCCATTTGGAAAGGCCGCTGACGATGTCGATCACAGGAAGCGCGAAAAAGGCCCCGCGCACCGGACCTTTGGCCGGACTGCGCGTCCTCGAGATGACGCAGATCATGTCGGGCCCTACCTGTGGTTTGCTGTTGGCCGACATGGGGGCCGATGTCATCAAGATCGAAAAGCTACCCGGAGGCGATGACGCTCGGGGCTACCGCGACCCGCAAATCAACGGCGTGTCTGCGCCCTTTTTGATGCTCAACCGCAACAAGCGCGGACTGGCCATTGACCTGAAAAAACCACAAGGCCGCGCCCTGATGCTGCGCATGGTCCAAGACGCCGATGTGCTGGTCGAGAACTTCCGGGGCGGCACCATGGAAAAGCTCGGGCTGGGCTACGAAACCCTGCGCGAGGTGAACCCAGCTCTGATTTATTGCGCCATTTCGGGCTATGGCCGCACCGGCCCTTACGCCGACAAGGGCGGCTTTGACCTGATCGCCCAAGGCTTTGCTGGCTTGATGGCTGTGACGGGCGAGCCTGGTCGACCCCCTGCCAAAAGCGGCAACGCTGTGTCAGACATGAACGCGGGTATCTTGGCTGCCACGGGCATCTTGGCGGCTTACATCCACAAGCTCAAAACCGGCGAGGGCCAAATCGTGGACACCTCTTTGAGCGACGCTGCCCTGCAGCAAACCTATTGGCACGCCGCCGTTTGGCTGGCCACGCAGCGCGAACCGCAGCCCACGGGCTCGGCGCACATCCTGACCGCGCCCTACCAAGCCTTTGAAGCCAGCGATGGATGGATCAACATCGGTGGGGCCAACCAGACCAACTGGGAGCGCATTTGCACCGTGCTGGGCCACCCCGAGTGGCGCGAAGACCCCCGCTTTGTCACCAACAGCGACCGCATGGCGCACTTGGACGAATTGGTCACGCTCATGAACGCGGTGCTGCGGCAACGCACACGCGCCGAATGGCAGGCTGACATGGATGCTGCGGGCGTGCCTGCAGGCCCGGTCCACACCATTGGCGAGGCGCTGTCACACCCGCAAACTCTGGCACGCGGCATGGTGGTCACCTTGGAGCACCCGCAAGCGGGGACGACGCGCGGTATTGGGTGCCCGATCCACTTTTCGCAAACACCCACCAACACCGGACAGGCCGCGCCATTGCTGGGGCAACACACACGCGAACTGCTGCAAGAGCATGGTTTGAGCGAGACCGAAATAGATGACTTGATTGAGCAGGGAGCGGTCTCGCAAGCGGCGGCTTGATCGTCATGCTCAAAGCCACACGCTGGGCCACAAGCTGAATCACAAGCTGGCTAAAAAAATCGGACCCAAAGGTCCGATTTCTATTTTTCCAAAGCCTGCTTGTTCAGGCGCTAGCTTCAGACCCGCTCCGTCACCCAGGCCTGCACGCTGGCCAAGGCTGCGGGCAAGGCTGCCGGATTGGTGCCACCGGCCATGGCCATGTCGGGCTTGCCGCCGCCTTTGCCGCCGACTTGGCCTGCCACAAAGCTGGCCAACTCGCCCGCCTTGACTTTGTCCACGGTGTCGGCGGTCACGCCAGCGGCGATCTGAACCTTGTCGCCGTCCACAGCGGTCAGCACGATCACGGCTGTCTTGATCTTGTCTTTGAGCTTGTCCATGGTGTCGCGCAAGGTTTTGGCGTCGGCCCCTTCGAGCTTGGCCACCAGCAACTTGATGCCTTTGACGTCCACAGCTTGGCTCAGCAGCTCGTCGCCCTGAGCCGATGCCAGCTTGCCTTTGGCGGCAGCCAGTTCTTTTTCGAGCGCCTTGACCTGGTCCAGCACTTGGGCAATGCGGTTGTTCAATTCAGCGGGCTGGGCCTTGAGCGTGCCCGCAGCTTGCGTGAGGGTGTCTTCGAGGGATTGCAGATAAGCCAAAGCATTGGCACCGGTCACCGCTTCGATCCGGCGCACACCAGCGGCCACGCCGCCTTCGCTGATGATCTTGAAGAGGCCAATGTCGCCCGTGGCTTTGACGTGGGTGCCGCCGCACAGTTCGCGGCTGGTGCCAATGTCGAGCACGCGCACGGTCTCGCCGTATTTCTCACCAAACAGCATCATCGCGCCGGTTTTCTGGGCGCTTTCAATGTCCATCACACGCGCTTGCGCTGCCGCATTGGCCAAAATTTCGGCGTTCACCTGGGCTTCGATCTGGCGGATCTCGGCATCGGTCACGGGCGCGTTGTGCGCAAAGTCAAACCGGGTGCGCTCGGCATTGACCAAGCTGCCCTTTTGCTGCACATGGCCGCCCAGCACTTCGCGCAAAGCTTTGTGCATCAGGTGGGTGGCACTGTGGTTGCGCACGGTGGCGGCACGCAAGTCCAAGTCCACATGGGCCTGCACCAAGTCGCCAACTTTGAGGCTACCGGATTTCACTTCACCATGGTGGCCAAACACATCGGCTTTGATCTTGAGCGTATCGGCCACGTTGAACTGGCCGCCTGCGTTGTGTACCAGGCCCTGGTCGCCCACCTGCCCGCCCGACTCAGCATAGAACGGGGTCGTGTCCAGCACCACCACGCCCACCTGACCGGCTTTGAGCTCGGTGACTGCATTGCCGTCAGCGTACAAGGCCAGCACTTTGGCGTTGGCCGTCAGGTCCTCATAACCCACAAAGTCATTGCCAGCGCCGGTGTAGTCCAGCGCTTTGTCCATCTTGAACTTGCCAGCAGCACGGGCCTGGGCTTTTTGCTTTTCCATGGCGGAAGCGAAACCCGCTTCGTCCACGCTCAGGCCACGCTCGCGGCACACGTCGGCCGACAGGTCGAGCGGGAAGCCATAGGTGTCGTGCAGCTTGAAGGCCACTTCGCCCGGCAGCACTTTCACGCCACCGTCGAGGGCGGCGTCCAGAATTTGCATGCCGCTTTGCAGCGTCTCGAAGAAGCGCTCTTCTTCCACACGCAAAACGTCTGCAATGCGCTCGGCTTGATCGGCCATGTTCGGATAAGCCGCGCCCATGAGCTGGACCAAATCGGGCACCAACTTGTGAAAGAACGGCGTTTTTTGGCCCAGCAAATAACCGTGGCGGATGGCGCGGCGCACGATGCGGCGCTGCACATAGCCGCGGCCTTCGTTGCTGGGCACCACACCGTCGCTCACCAAAAACGCGGTGGCACGGATGTGGTCGGCGATCACGCGGAGCGACTTGTTGCTCAAGTCGGTGCAGCCCGTTTCGCGGGATGCGGCCTTGATCAGTGCGTCAAAAATGTCGATCTCGTAGTTGCTGTGAACGTGTTGCAGGATCGCTGCAAGACGTTCAAGGCCCATGCCCGTGTCCACGCAAGGCGCGGGCAGCGGCGTGACGGCACCGGTTTCGTCCATGTTGAACTGCATGAACACGTTGTTCCAAATTTCGATGAAGCGGTCGCCGTCTTCATCGGGGCTGCCGGGTGGGCCACCGGGGATGTGGGCGCCGTGGTCGTAAAAAATCTCTGAGCATGGGCCGCAAGGGCCGGTGTCGGCCATCATCCAAAAGTTGTCCGACTTGTAGCGGCCACCCTTGTTGTCGCCGATGCGGATGATGCGGTTCTCGGCCTTGATGCGCTCAGGCGTCCAACCCGCTTTGACGAAAATGCCCTCCCAAATGGCATGGGCCTCGTCGTCTTCCATGTACACCGTGGCGTACAGATTGTCGGCGGGCAGTTTGTAGACCTGGGTCAAGAGCTCCCAGGCCCACTCCAGCGACTCGCGCTTGAAGTAGTCGCCAAACGACCAGTTGCCCAGCATCTCAAAGAAAGTGTGGTGTCGGGCGGTGTAGCCCACGTTTTCCAAGTCGTTGTGCTTGCCACCGGCGCGCAAACAAGCTTGTACAGATGCTGCCCGGACATAAGAGCGCTTGTCCGATCCCAAAAACACGTCCTTGAACTGGACCATGCCCGAGTTGGTGAACATCAATGTCGGGTCATTGCCCGGCACCAAGGGGCTGGACGCCACGACGGTGTGGCCCTTGGACTCAAAAAAGTCCAAAAAGGTCTTGCGGATGTCGGAGACAGAAAAAGTGGCTTGGCTCATGTTGTGGGACGCTTTCAGTGCAACCCGCCATTATAGATTTGGCCCCACCCAGTCCTTTTGAGGCAGTCAAGCCCACATCAGGGTTTTGCGACTTTTGTGACAGCGAAGACATTCGGCAAGGGCTAAGCTCCGGTTCATTCTGGATACTGAACCTGCTTTGCTCAATTTTGGAGAACCTTATGGACATGAAAACATCCCCTCTCGCCTTCCTGAACGATCCCACTTTGCTCAAGACCGACGCCCTGATCAACGGGCAGTGGGTAACGGGCAACCAGCGTTTTGAGGTGACCGACCCGGCCACGGGTGGGCACCTGGCCAGCGTGGCCAACTTGGGTGCGGCCGAAGCCGAAGCCGCCATTGCCGCAGCCAATGCGGCCTGGGGTCCCTGGAAAACCAAGACCGCCAAAGAGCGCAGCATCATCTTGCGCAAGTGGTTTGATCTGCTGATCGCCAACACAGAAGACTTGGCCCGTCTCATGACCGCAGAAAACGGCAAACCCCTTGCAGAGTCGCGTGGCGAAGTGGCCTATGGCGCCAGTTTTGTGGAGTGGTTTGCCGAAGAAGCCAAACGCGTGAACGGTGAGACCCTGCCTCAGTTTGACAACAACCGCCGCCTGCTGGTGCTGAAGCAGCCCATTGGCGTGTGCGCTGCGATCACACCTTGGAACTTTCCACTGGCCATGATCACCCGAAAAGTAGCCCCTGCGCTGGCTGCTGGCTGCCCCGTGGTCATCAAACCTGCCGAGCAAACGCCGCTGACGGCCTTGGCTGCGGCAGAGTTGGCCATACGCGCCGGCATTCCTGCCGGGGTGCTCAACATCATCACCGCCGACGGCCAGCAAAGCATCGGCATTGGCAAGGTGCTGTGTGCCAGCAACGTGGTGCGTCACATCAGCTTCACAGGCTCCACCGAAGTGGGTCGCATTTTGATGGCGCAATCGGCCCCCTCGGTCAAGAAAATGTCACTCGAGTTGGGCGGTAACGCGCCTTTCATCGTGTTTGAAGACGCCGACATCGACAGCGCTGTCGAAGGCGCTTTCGCCAGCAAATACCGCAACGCAGGCCAAACCTGTGTCTGCACCAACCGCTTTTATGTGCACGAATCGGTCTACGAAGAGTTCGCGACCAAGTTCGCAGCCAAAGTCAAAACCGCCAAGGTGGGCAACGGTTTTGCCGAAGGCGTCAACCAAGGCCCGTTGATCGAGCCCTCTGCCCTGGACAAGGTCGAGCGCCATGTGAACGACGCGATTGCCAAAGGTGGCCGCGTGCTCACAGGCGGCAAGCGCCTGAGCGGCCAATTCTTTGAACCCACCGTGATTGCAGACGCCAGCGCCGACATGGTGTGCGCCAAAGAAGAGACCTTTGGCCCGTTTGCACCCATCTTCAAGTTCAAAACCGAGCAAGAAGCGGTTGATGCGGCCAACAACACCGAGTTTGGCTTGGCCAGCTACTTCTACAGCCGCGACGTGGGCCGCATCTTCCGCGTGAGCGAAGCACTGGAATACGGCATGGTCGGCATCAATGTGGGAATTTTGGCGACCGAGCACGTCCCTTTTGGCGGTGTCAAGCATTCGGGTCTGGGCCGCGAAGGCTCCAGTCACGGCATGGAAGACTATGTAGAAATCAAGTACCTGTGTGTGGGCGATATCTTGAAATAAACACTGTGCAATCCATCACCGCCAGCTTCATGCCACTGGCGGTGATGGCAAAAACTTTGATCAAAAGATGCCTTGAAAAGGCACTCTGAACGCATAGTCTTGCAGCAATGTCCCGTGGACCCAAGCCACCGAGTCAGCCCAAGCTGGCTCGGCACGCAGGCTCCACTCCACAAACGGGGCCAAGTAAGGTTTGTCTGCCCAAAGTGCAGGACTTGCAACCAACTGGTAAGCCGGCGAATTTGTCCACACATTACCAGGCCACCAGCTCAAGCCGAGGCACAAAGCAGTCAACGAGGGCAACAGCCAAAATTTGCAACGCAGCAGCAAACCGTGTTGACGGGTCAAGGTCAGCACCAAGGCGATAACACCCGCAAAAAACTGGCACAGGTTGAGCAAGCCAAACATCAAAGATGCCCCCAGCACCACAGGCGTCATGACCGTCTTGCGGTAAGCCGCTGAGAGTTGTTCTGGGGTGATTTTGGGCGCAAAAAACCCACCCATCAATTGGGCGGCACCTGATTCCGAATCCAAATCGTCTGGTGACAACCCCGCCAACGAAGATGCCCAGAGGGCACTCATGACAGGGCGAATATCTTCAGGCGCGGGGCTGCCCAACAAGGTCTCACCACGAAGCAGCATTCGGCCATTCAGCGCCTCTTGCGTACTCAGCTGCGAGCGCCAACTCATCATCAAATCCTGCTGGTCAGCGCGAGAAACGATGGTGTCCACCAGTGCTTTTTGAAAATGCCACATGCTGACCAAGCCCAAAGAACAGCAGAGCACCACCAATAAAAACCGGGACTTCACAAAACGGTCAAACCATCGCATCAACAACAAGGCCAGGCCCAAGCCAGAAACAACTCGACCCCAAAGTTCGATGTCGTGCAATTGGTCTGGGGTGGTTGTCAGTTGCAGGTCACCGGCCAATTCCAACAACCTGTGGTTGAAAGACAACTCCAACACCGCATAACAAGCCAGTACGGTCAAAAACCAAATTTGCGAATTGAGGGTTTGGGGTTTAACAAGGGGAATACGCATGGGTCAATTTTAACTTTGCTGATCATTTAAGACTGCGTCGATGGCCGACTTTGAACGATTAGAATGTCCCGAATGCGGGTGTCGTTTAATGGTAGGACTTTTGCTTCCCAAGCAAATAACGAGGGTTCGATTCCCTTCACCCGCTCCAATTGAGCATGCCAAGCAAAAGGCCCCTTACGGGGCCTTTATTTTCTTGCACAAAACTGGCCGCACTCAGAAGTGCAACTTCACACCCGTTTTGCTTTGCAGCCATTCGGGGGTCACGCCGGGAGCCAGCTCGATCACTTTGAGGCCTGCCTCGGTGACGTCCATCACGGCCAAATCGGTGATGATGCGGTCCACTACGCCAACACCCGTCAAAGGCAGTGTGCAGCTGGGCAAAATCTTCATGTCTTCGGTGCCGTCTTTCTTTTTGGCCACATGTTCCATCAAGATGATCACGCGCTTGACGCCTGCCACCAAGTCCATCGCGCCGCCCATGCCCTTGACCATCTTGCCGGGAATCATCCAGTTGGCCAAATCGCCTTTTTCGCTGACCTGCATGGCACCCAAAATCGACAAATTGATCTTGCCGCCACGGATCATGGCAAAAGACAACTCACTCCCAAAAATAGACGAGCCTTTGATGGTGGTCACCGTCTGCTTGCCCGCGTTGATCAGGTCAGCATCGACCTCCTCTTCGATGGGGAAAGGTCCAATGCCCAGCATGCCGTTTTCGCTTTGCAGCCAGACTTCCTTGTCAGCAGGCACAAAGTTGGCGACCAAGGTAGGAATACCGATGCCCAGGTTCACATAAAAACCGTCTTCCAGTTCATGGGCCGCACGGGCGGCCATTTGGTCTTGACTCCAGCTCATATCAAACTCCTGTTGTTTCGGTCACGGCGGGCTTCATACGCCCGCCTTTTCTGTGATGGTGCGCTTTTCGATGCGCTTTTCGGGTTTCGCATTCAACACGATGCGGTGTACGTAAATGCCGGGCAGGTGCACGCTGTCAGGATGCATGTCACCGGTTTCGACAATCTCTTCGACCTCGACCACGCAAATTTTTCCCGCCATGGCCACGGCAGGGTTGAAATTGCGAGAGGTGTAACGGAACTGCAAGTTGCCGGACTTGTCAGCACGGTGTGCTTTGACAAAAGAGACATCCGGCACCAGCGAACGCTCCATGACGTAGGTCTCGCCGTCGAACTCGCGAAGCTCTTTGCCTTCGGCCACCAAGGTGCCTACACCGGTCTTGGTGAAGAAGGCCGGGATGCCCGCGCCGCCCGCACGCAGCTTCTCGGCCAGCGTTCCTTGAGGCGTGAACTCCAAAGCCAGCTCACCTGCCAAGTATTGGCGCTCAAACTCTTTGTTTTCACCCACATAAGACGCAATCATTTTTTTGATTTGGCGGGTCTGCAACAAAATGCCCAAACCAAAATCATCGACGCCCGCGTTGTTCGAAATGGCCGTCAGGTTTTGCACACCACTGTCCTTGAGCGCACCGATCAGGGCCTCGGGGATGCCGCACAGGCCAAAACCACCCACGCCAATCAACTGACCGTCAGCAACGATGCCTTTCAAGGCCTCGGCTGCGGAAGGAAAAATCTTGTTCACGCCTGTCTCCATGTGGTGATTAAGACCGCTACGATACTACGTAATGAGATACGTAGTTTTTCGTAGAGTCCGCCCCTGACATGGGTGTCATGACTTGTCAGAGTAAAACTGAATTTGAATCCGCTCTGTGAAGATGAACACCGATATTGATTACCGTCTTGCCTTCGATCTGGCGCCCATCGGCATGGTTCTTTCGCGCAACCGAGCCATTGTGGACTGCAACCAGTGCGTCTGCGACATGTTTGGCGTGACCCAAGAGCAGCTGATCGGACAAAGCTTTCAACTGCTCTACCCCAGTGCTGACGAGTACGAAAGAACAGGCCAGCGAATCGCACCGATTTTGAACACCCAAGGTGTCTACGCTGATGACCGCATCATGAAACGGGTGGACGGCCGCTTCAAAGGTGAAACTTTCTGGTGTCATGTGACAGGCCGAGCCTTGAACCGTGCCGCCCCCCACGCGGCCGGCATTTGGACCTTTGAAGACCTTTCCGCGCGCAAGCCCGTCAAGACCGAACTCACACCACGTGAGCGCGAGGTGGCCGCACAGTTGATGGATGGCCAAACCAGCAAGGAAATTGGCAGAACATTGGGCATTAGCCACCGAACAGTCGAGATCTACCGGGTCAAGCTGATGCGCAAGTACGGTGCCTCAGGGTCGGCGGATTTGATCCAAAAACTGATGCGGAGCTGATGTGAGCACCCCAAAAAAAATCCCGCTCAAGTCGGGATTTTCAAGGGTGTCACGGTGAATGGAGGCGCGACCCAGAGTCGAACTGGGCTCCACGGATTTGCAATCCGTTGCATAACCGCTTTGCTATCGCGCCCAAAAAAGCAGCAGAGCTTTCTCTGATAGGAAGAAGCTCCACCAAAAAGTGGAGCGGGAAACGAGGCTCGAACTCGCGACCTCAACCTTGGCAAGGTTGCGCTCTACCAACTGAGCTATTCCCGCATGCAAGCCTGAGATTATACATCGCAATAGCCATAAATTTTGGATCAACCGAAAGGCAAAAACCAAATGTTTGGGCGGCCTCAGAAATCCAGGACGCTGACTGGCTTGAGCTACGACCTTTGCAGATGCAATGGCAGCAGCAATAGGCTTCCCTTTATCGATGCGCTGCATTTTCTTCAAGGCACATTCATCCGACCAGACTATGGCTCATGAATCCTCAACCAGGGCCACTGCTGTACCTTCCAAATCGTTCACATTGACTAATTCGGTCATACCGAATTTAATGCGATAAGTTTTTTGAATTTTCTCGGCGAGAAAATCTCGGTACTCGGCCGAATCGCTCACAGGAGAACAACGATGTGGTTTTCTATTTTCCTCAGTGGCCGATGTGCGCTAATGGTTGCCCTTGCCGCCATGACCCTCGGGGCAGCGGCCCAAAATTGGCCCGATCGGCCGATCAAACTGGTCGTGCCATTCCCTCCAGGCGGTGGTGCCGACGTGGCCGCTCGGACCTATGGTGAGAAGTTGTCGACACTGCTGGGGCAGCCGGTGCTGATCGACAACAAGCCGGGCGCCAGCGGCAACATAGGCGCCGAACTGGTCGTTCGTGCTCCTGCCGACGGTTACACCCTGCTTTTTGCCAATGAATTCCTCGCCACCAACCCGCTGATGTTCAAGGAAATCCGCTACGACTCGCTCAAAGACTTCGTGCCGATCGCGAAGGTGGCCAGCAATGCCGCCGCCATCGCGGCGCACCCAAGCCTCGGCGTGAAGACGATCCAGGAACTGATCGCCCTGGGCAGAACAAAGAACCTCAATTACGCTTCGCCCGGCGTTGGTACCGGCCCGCACCTGTTTGGGCAGTTGATTGCGATCCAGACAGGCGCGAAATTCACGAACATTCCGTACAAAGGGTCCGCGCCGGCAACTGCAGATGCGGTTGGGGGACAAGTCGACTTCATCATCTCGACCTTGTCGCCGATGGTGCCTCACTTCAACTCAGGCAGGCTGATTGGACTGGCCATCACCGGTGACAAGCGCTCACCGCAGGCGCCTAATGTGCCGACTTTGGTTGAATCCGGCTTGAACATGCAACGCTACGAAGTCTGGTACGGCGTGGTGGCCCCTGCTGCCGTTCCGCGACCCATCATCACCCGGCTTCAACAGGCTTCTGCCCAAGTATTGCGAGATCCAGAGTTGCTGAACAAGCTGCGCAGCGCCGGGTTCGATGTGGAGCCGAGCATTGGCGACGACTTCGGGGCCGAACTGCGCGCGGCCATTGATCGCTGGACTCGCGTCATACGCGATGCAAAGATTCAACGCGAATAGGAGAAACAATATGAAATCTTGGTGGATCCGGACAGCCGGAGATGAAATGTCTCTGGAAATGCGCGACATACCCGTTCCGCAACCAGGGCCCAGTCAGGTGGGCATTCGAATTCGTGCCGCAGCACTCAATCGTGGTGAGTTCATCGCGGGCCACGGCCTGCACACGGCGGCTACGGCACGGCCTGCGGGTTTCGAGGCGGCTGGTGAAGTGACGGCACTGGGCGCAGGTGTCACGCGCTGGAAACTGGGTGACCGCGTCATGGGCCGCTGTGACGGCGCTTTCGCCGAACACGGTTGCATGAATGCCGAGGAGGTGTTTGCGGCTCCCCAGCGCCTCACTTGGGAACAGGCGGCGGCGACAACGGTGGTGTTCCTCACGGTGTATGAAGCTTTGATGGCTCATGGCCGCTTGGCTGCAGGCGAATCCATGCTGGTGACCGGCATCTCGTCAGGCGTTGGTGTGGCGTCACTCCAGGTTGGCAAGGCCTTGGGTGCGCGGGTGATCGGCACCTCTGGTTCGTTGGAAAAACTCGAGCGCCTGAAGGCGATGGGCCTCGACGTCGCGTTGCACACCCGGGCGCCCGACTTCGTCCCAGCTGTCATGCAGTCCACCCAAAACCAGGGGGTGGACTTGGTGGTGAACACCGTCGGCGGCAGTGTCTTTGCTGCATGCATCGAAGCCATGGGTTTCCAAGCGCGGCTGGCCATGGTGGGCTATGTCGACGGCCAGGTCGACGCGCGCATAGACCTCGGCGCGCTGCACAGCAAAAGGCTGCAGTTGTTCGGCGTATCCAACAAGATGCGCACGATGTCTCACCGCATCGCCGCGGCTAAAGCCCTAGAAAGCAATCTGCTGCCCATGTTGGCAGATGGGCGCGTAACGCCATTGGTCGATCAGATTTTCGCGCTCGACGAACTGCCAATCGCGCAGCATTGCATGCAGAGCAACCAGCACCTTGGCAAGCTCGTGGTGCGCGTCGACTGATCCAGCTTCATTACAAAATTGGTGACCTCTGACCAAGAGCGACACGGTTGCCCCCCAGCAGCTGATCAAGCAGGTTGTTTTCACAGGTTTTTTTGATGGAAAAAATCGGTGTAAAAGTTGTCAAGTGCGAATAAATTGATTTTTCACAGACCCTTGAGGAGACACACGATGTTCAAACAAATATCGGCCATTGCGATGGCTCTTGCCGTGACGTGGGGCACACAGGTCCAAGCACAGGCTTACCCCAACAAACCGATACGCGTGGTGCTGGGCTACACCGCCGGCGGCGCTGCGGACGCTGCCGCTCGCCCACTTATGCGTGTCCTCGAGCCGCTGCTGGGGCAAGCCATCATCGTCGAACCCAAGCCGGGCACCGCCGGCGGGGTAGCCGCGGATTTCATCAGCAAGGTACCGCCAGATGGCTACACCCTCTACTTTGCCGATGGTGGGCCCTTCACCACCGCGCCACACCTGACCAAAGTGGGTTACCACCACTTGAACTCATTCACCCACATCGGCCATGTTTGCAGCACTGGTAGCGTCCTGGTGGTGCATCCCTCCTCGCCATTCAAGAGCGTGCCCGACGTGGTGGCCGCCGCGAAAAAGGAACCGGACAAATGGAGCTACGGCACCTCGGGCGTTGCAGGTCCGCATCACTTTTCCGGCGAACTGCTCAAGAGTTTTACCGGCATCAACTTGTTGCATATTCCTTACAAGGGCGGAGCGCCGGCAATGACCGACCTGATGGGCAACCAAGTTCCGATGCTATTTTCATCACTGACCGCAGCGGTGGGTCCATACAAGTCTGGCAAGGTGCGCGCCTTGGCTGTGACATCGCCTAAACGCTCAGGCGCCTTTCCCGACGTCCCGACCATGGAGGAACTCGGCTACAAGGGTTTTGATTCCACTGGCTGGTTCCAACTCATGGGTCCAGCAGGCATGCCGCCTGAGGTGGTGACGCGACTGTCACAGGCGCTACTCAAGGCAGGAGAGGACAAAAGTTTGCAGGAGCAATACAAGCAACTGGGTTGCGACGCGGAATTCTTAACGCCCGCACAAACCGTCGAGAAGGTCAAGAGCGACTATGCCAAATGGGGCAAAGTCATCAAGGAGGCCAACATCAAGGCCGAATGACAACCATCATCCAGGCCTGGTGTGGCGTCACAGACAGGCTTGAAGTTGCGCTGTCTGTAAACCCCAAAAAGCAAAAAGCCCAGCCGGTAAGGGCTGGGCTAAATGCTTGATTGACTTGGGGTGGCTGATGGGGCTCGAACCCACGACAACAGGAATCACAATCCTGGACTCTACCAACTGAGCTACAGCCACCGCGAAGGAAAGATTATAGCCTGAAGAAAAAGGCCGTTGACTTGACGAAAGAGATTTAAGAGACCGTCGCCAATTTGGGTTTGGGCACCAAGATTTTGACTTTGAACTGTGTTCGCAAATGCGCCATGTAGGCAGCGGCCTCAGCGCTGGCCAGCAAGCGTGCAAACTGTTCGCGCGTTTGCGCTTTTTGCTGTGGACTGGGCTCGTCGCGCGGCACGACTTTGTTGACGCGTGCCACGACGTAACCCATGGAGCCCAAGTCAACACCTACCCAAGCAGGCATATTGGCTGGATCTGCTCGCAAGACGGCATCAACAAGCTTTTGGGCTTGCCCCTGCGTTTGGTCACGCGAGATCATCAAGGCCGAACTCAATGGAGCAGATGACGGATTCTTTTGCCACTCGGCCAAGCGGGCTTCAGCCTCTGTTTTGGCAAGCGCTATCGCCTGTTCAGTCACAAACTCTGCGCGAACTTGGTCTTTCACCTCGGCATATGGCCGCAAGGCTGCTGGCCTGTAATTGACCACACGCGCTGACACCAAGGTGTTATTGCCCAGCTCAATGGCTGCAGAATTGCGACGCTTGCTGATGGATTCATCGGCAAAAACAGCCTCCAGTATTTTGGGGTTGGCCAAAACGCCCTGCTGCCCAGCCAAAGGAGACCGGGTCAAACCTTTGCCTTGTTGAATTTGCAAGCGAAGCTTGTCAGCCACAGAGGTGAATGTGTCGGCTTGTTCGTAAACGCTGTTGCTGAATGTTTCAGCAAATTCAGCAAACTGACGCTTGGCTTGTTGCTGGCGCAAATCGGCTTCCAACTGCGGTCTCATGGATTCGAGGCTAGGAGTCACCGGTGCTTTGATGTCGGTGAGTTGAATGATGTGAAAACCAAATTCCGACTCGACCACCGAGCTGATCTCGCCTTTTTTGAGCGCAAATGCGGCATCTTCAAACACCTTGACCATGGCGCCCTTTGCAAAAAAATCCAAGTCACCGCCATTGCTTGCAGAACCCGTGTCATCCGAATTTTTACGGGCCAATTCAGCAAAGGCTTTGGGGTCCTTGCGCAAAGTGACGAGCAGAGATTCGGCCTTGGCACGGGCCTTGTCTTTTTCGGCGGCTGGAGATTCTTTGGTCGCATTGATCAAAATATGGCTCGCACGTCGTTGCTCTTGGCCAGACAGCCGCTGGACGTTTTGCTCGTAGTAGGTTTTGACATCTTGCTCTGGCAACTGGATATTTTTAGCCAATGCAGCTGCGTCCAAGACCAAATACTCCACGTCTGCGGTTTCCTGCGAACGGAATCGGTCAGAGTGGGATTGGTAAAACTTCTCAAGATCTGCATCGTTGGGCTTGACCTTTGCCGCGTAATTGGCAGGAGAAAAGCCCAGCAGTTGAACCTCTCGGCGCTGGAAAAAAGCCTGCAAAGCCAGATCACTTTGTTTTTGCGATGACATGGCCGAAGCCTGAAGGGCGGACAAGACTTGTTGACCAGAAAGATCACGACGGACTTGGGCTTCCAACATTTCAGGCGTCATGCCTTGGCTGGAAGCCAACTGACGGTATCGGTCCATATCCAGTTTGCCATCGGGGCCGCGCAGTCTGGCGATAGAAGGGTCTTGCTGAAGGTAATTGGCCAACCGCTGATCACTGGTCACCAACAGCTGCTTGTCAGATGCCACAGCGATCATTCGATCGTTGACCATGCGCTCCAAACTCGCGTAGCGGGCCTCATCCGAACCCAACATCTTGGGGTCAAGGTTGGGCATGGACGAGCGAATTTTGTCAACCTCTTGCTGGTGCATGGCATCCCATTGCTGCTGGGTGATTTCCACATCCCCGATTTGGGCGACGACAGCGCCTCGGGCGTCACGGTTGTTGTAACCCTCTACGCCAAACAAAACAAACGAAGGAATGATCAGCAGGACCAGCACGCCCATCAGGATTCTGGATTTATTGCGAATGGCGTCAAACATTTTCGAAGTCTCGGTTGATCAATAAAAAAGGCGAACCACGGGTTCGCCTTTGTTCATGAGGTGGTGGGTGCTGACGGTCTCGAACCGCCGACCTACTCCGTGTAAAGGAGCCGCTCTACCAACTGAGCTAAGCACCCCCTCAAATGTCTATCAGTTCAAAGCGTCCTTCAGACCTTTGCCTGGACGGAACTTTGGCACATTGGCTTTTTTGATTTTAATCGCAGCGCCAGTGCGTGGGTTGCGACCCGTGCGAGCTGCACGCTTGCCCACTGCAAAGGTGCCAAAACCCACCAAAGAAACAGTACCGCCCTTTTTCAGAGTGGTACGGACTGCGCCCATGGTGGCCTCAAGGGCGCGACCCGCAGCTGCCTTGGACAAATCAGCATGCTTGGCAATGTGTTCGATCAATTCAGTTTTGTTCACAAAAAACCTCTGGGTATAAAGACCGTTTATCACGGTGGTTAAACAGATGCCGACCCACACAAAAATGGTGCTGTGGCACAAGACTTCAACAACAGGTGAACAGAGGGCAAGAATAATCACCTTGTGGGTGAGTCAAAAAACCCCATTGAACACCAGATCTGTGGCTAATTTTAGCCTTGAAAATCAAGCTCAGTAAACGCTTGAACAGTTTTTTTAATGCAAGGGCCCGGCTGCGCTGGATGGCGCATCACAAAGCCTCACAAATGGCGCGTCCCACGTCAGAAGTGCTGGCTTTGCCGCCCAAATCGGGCGTGCGCGGTGCGTCGGGGCCTGCCGCCAAGACTTTCTCAATGGCCCCCAAAACCGCATCGTGAGCTTCTTTGTAACCCAGAAATTCGAGCATCATGGCGCCGCACCAAATTTGACCGATCGGGTTGGCCACGCCCTTGCCCGCGATGTCAGGGGCAGACCCGTGAACAGGCTCAAACAAGGAAGGGAACTTGCGATCTGGATTGAGGTTAGCACTGGGCGCAATGCCGATCGTGCCGGTGCACGCAGGCCCCAAATCACTGAGAATGTCACCAAACAAATTGCTGGCCACCACCACATCAAAAAAGTCTGGGCGCTGAACAAAGTGGGCCGTCAAGATATCAATGTGGAATTTATCGACATTCACGCCGGGATAGGCCTTGGCCATTTCAGCCACGCGTTCGTCCCAATAAGGCATGGTGATGGCGATTCCGTTTGACTTGGTGGCGCTGGTGAGGTGCTTTTTGGGACGCGACTGTGCCAATTCATATGCAAATTTCAGCACGCGATCGACACCAATGCGTGACATCACCGTCTCTTGCATCACAATCTCTCGCTCGGTTCCAGGGAACATGCGCCCACCGATGCTGGAGTACTCACCCTCGGTGTTTTCACGCACGATGTACATGTCAATTTCACCGGGTTGACGAGGGCTGCCGTCACGGCGCACCACAGGCGCGATGATGCCCGGCATCAAACGGGCTGGGCGCAAATTGATGTATTGGTCAAACTCCCTGCGGAACAACAACAAGGAACCCCACAACGACACGTGGTCGGCGATCTTGTCGGGCCAACCCACCGCGCCAAAGTAAAGCGCATCGTGACCGCCAATCTGGTCTTTCCAGTTGTCGGGCAACATTTTTCCGTGTTTTTCGAAATAGTCCCAGCTGGAAAAATCGAAATGGTCAAACTGCAAGTCAATGCCAAATTTTCGGGCTGCGGCTTCCATCACGCGCAAACCTTCGGGCATGACTTCTTTGCCAATGCCGTCACCTGGAATCACTGCTATACGGTGTCGGGTCATGGGGTTTCCTTTTTCAAAAAATGCAGAGAATACAGACAAGTGAATGATCACGCATTCACCGAGGTGACCGAACCACCAAGCCAACCCCCAACGCTGTGAGGGCTGTTCCGGCCAAAGTCAGGGTCGTGATGCTTTCATCAAACAAGAACCAAGCCATCACCGCCGTTGTCGGTGGCACCAAGTACAACAAACTGGTCACTGCTGCCGCAGCGCCGCGTTGGATCAAAATATAAAAGAGAGAGCTGCCCCCCAGGGTCAGGCCCAAGACCGACCAGGCCATGGCGCCTGTCAACTGACCGTTCCAGCGGATGGCTTCGGTCTCCAGCAGCGCCAGCGGCAAAATGACCACAGCAGAAGCCATGAGCTGAACGGTGTTGGCCGTTCGAACATCGCAGGGTTGCACAAAATGTTTTTGATACAGCGTACCCGCCGTGATGGCCAGCAAAGCGCCGATGGCAAACAACATATTCGCGGGTGTCACATGGTCCAGAGGGTTGGACAAACTGAGTTTGTGCCAAACCACCATCAACAAGCCGATAAAGCCCAGCGACAAACCCAACCACTGGCGAAGCGACACAGCGGGTAAAGGCGCTTCGCAATCGGAGGATGGGCGCGACATCCAGGACAACCAAATGGCGGTCAGGACTGGCTGAATACCCACCACCAAAGAAGAGAGTCCAGACCCCATCCCCGCCTTGACGGCTGCCCAAACGCCACCCAGGTAACAAGCTTGAATCAAAATTCCGGTGACTGAAAGATGAACCCACTGCTGCCTTGTTTGCGGCCAAGAAACCTTGGCCCACCAAATCCAAGGCAAGAAACAAGCTATGGAGAGCAAGAAGCGCAACAGCAAAAAGGAAAATGGCGGCGAATGTGGCATGCCGAAACGGGCGACGATGAAACCCGTGCTCCAGATCAACACAAACACAAGGGGAATGGCCCAGACCCAAGCACCCGACAATCTGCCCAAGGTCATTTCACGCGGGCTCGGATTTCAGGCAAAGCCTTTTGCATGTAATAAACCATGGACCAGACCGTCAAGATAGCGGCCACAACAATCAGCACCGCACCCCAATCGCGGGTGTCGATCACACCGAACAAGGTCCCGTTGTAGAGTAAAAACGGAATGGCCACCATTTGTACTGTGGTCTTGAGTTTGCCCACCATATGAACGGCCACACTTTTGCTGGCACCAATTTGCGCCATCCATTCACGCAAAGATGAAATAGCGATTTCGCGGCCAATGATGATGAGCGCGACCAAAACGTTCACTCGGTCCATTTGCACCAGCATGAGCAATGCGGCGCACACCAAAAACTTATCGGCGACCGGATCCAAAAATGCACCGAAAGCCGAAGTCTGGTTGAGTTTTCGGGCCAAAAAACCATCCAGCCAGTCAGTCCAGGCAAAAACCACAAACATCAGCGTGGCGATCAGGTTTTGGGTCTCAATCGTCAGACTGTCCAAGTAGTACACGCCAATGATCAAAGGAATCGCGACAATGCGCGTCCAAGTCATGAGGGTGGGGATCGTGAAAAACATGGTTTCGATTGTGGCACGTGATGGAGGCAGGAGCCTGACACCCTGGGGTCTGAACTTTTGAGGTCAGTGCAAGGCGTTGTAAATGGTCTCTGCCAGCTCCCGCGAGATGCCCTCCACGCCGAGTAAATCCTCCACACTGGCGCTCTCAACCCCACGCACACCGCCAAAACGCTGCAGCAGCTTGGCCCGTTTACGGGGCCCGATGCCGGGGATTTCTTCGATCTTGCTGCCGCCCATGCGCACCTTGGCCCGCTGAGCCCGCATGCCAGTGATGGCAAAGCGGTGCGCCTCGTCGCGAATTTGCGCCACCAGCATGAGCGCCGCCGAATCTTTGCCCAAATAGACCTTCTCTCGGCCATCGGCAAACACCAGCTCTTCCAGTCCCACCTTGCGGCCCTCGCCTTTTTCCACTCCCACAATGCGCGAGAGGTCCAGCCCCAAGTCGGTGAACACTTCACGCGCCATGCTGACCTGGCCCTTGCCGCCGTCAATCAGCACCAAATCTGGCAACCGAGCCGTGCCCTCGCCGGAACGTAAAGCCTCGGCCAACTTGCCATAACGGCGCATCAGCACTTGGCGCATGGCGGCGTAATCGTCGCCCGGCGTGATGCCTTCGATGTTGTAGCGCCGGTATTCGGCGCTTTGCATCTTGTGCTGGCGAAACACCACGCATGAGGCTTGCGTGTTCTCGCCGGCCGTGTGCGAGATGTCAAAACACTCGATGTGCAGCTGATCCATATCGTCTGGTGCCAAATCCAAGGCATCGGCCAAGGCCCGGGTGCGGGCTTGTTGCGAGCCTTCTTCGGCCAACAGGCGCGCCAATTGGATGTCGGCGTTTTTCTCGCTCATTTCCAGCCATACCCGTCGCTGCTCGCGCGGGTTGTGCACGGCGGCAATTTTGTAACCCGCTTGCAGCGACAAAGCCGACACCAATGCTTTGTCCACCGCCACACTGGTGATCAAGGCAGCTGGGACCGGAATGCCAATGTAGTGCTGGGCCATGAAGGCTTCGAGCACCTGCACCTCGAGAGCAACCGGCGGCTGCCCGTCGTCATCCATTGTCTGCAAGGCATGCGCGTCTTCCACATGGGCCGGAAAGTAGGCCCGGTCGCCCAAATGACGCCCGCCACGCACCATGGCCAAATTCACGCAGGCGCGGCCGCCCTGCACGCGCACAGCCAAAATGTCCACATCGGTGTCGGTGCCCGTGTCCACCGACTGTTGGTGCAGCACCCGCGACAAGGCCGTCATTTGGTTACGCACCTCCGCCGCTTGCTCAAAGGCCAAACGCTCAGCGTGCGCCATCATGCGGGCCTCCATCTCTTGCAGCAAGGCTTGGGTCTCGCCCTTCAAAAAGCGCTCGGCGTGATGCACATCGTCGGCATAAGCCTCGGGAGTGATGAGGTTCACACACGGCCCCGAGCAACGCTTGATTTGATAAAGCAAACAAGGCCGGGTGCGATTGGCAAAAACCGTGTCCTCGCAAGTGCGCAGTCGAAACACCTTTTGCAAAAGCTGAATCGACTCCTTGACCGCCCAGGCACTTGGAAAAGGCCCAAAGTAACGGTGTTTTTTCTCGACCGCACCCCGGTAATAAGCCACACGTGGAAAGTTTTGTGCCTCTGGCGCATCCGAAACAGGGCTCACATCCTTCAACATCAAGGTGCCGTTGCCCGTGAGCTTGAGATAGGGGTAGGTCTTGTCGTCCCGAAACAAAATGTTGAAACGGGGACTGAGCGACTTGATCAGGTTGTTTTCCAACAACAGTGCCTCGGCCTCGGAGCGCACCACCGTGGTCTCCATTCGGGCGATCTTGCTGACCATGTGGCCTATGCGGGTGCCACCGTGGTCCTTCTGAAAGTAGCTCGACACCCGCTTTTTGAGCTGCTTGGCCTTGCCCACATACAGCACGTTGCCCTGCACATCGAAATAGCGGTACACCCCCGGCAAGGCGGGCAGCGCGGCAACTTGCGCGAGCAGGGCTTCATCATGGGCGTTCGACATGGCGGCTATTGTCTGTGAAAACACCAGCGACAATCCCCGCATGCAAACTGGCCAACTCTGGGACATCTTCTGCACCGTCATCGACAACCACGGCGATTTGGGCGTGTGCTGGCGACTGACGCGCCAGTTGCGCGATGCGGGCCAACGCGTGCGCCTGTGGGTAGACGAGGCCTCGGCCCTGAACTGGATGGCCCCCACCAACCACCAGGAGCCCGGCATCGAAGTGCGTCACTGGGAAGAGGCCCGCCAAAGCAGCTCCTTGGATGACTTGCCCCCGGCCGATGTCTGGGTCGAGGCTTTTGGCTGCGAAATCCCCGAAGCTTTTGTCGCGTACGGTGTGGCCATACACCCCCAACAGCCCACCTGGATCAACCTCGAATACCTGAGCGCCGAAGACTGGGTGCCGCGCTTGCACAAGTTGCCTTCGCCCGTGATGAGCGGCCCGGCCAAGGGCTGGACCAAGACCTTCTTTTACCCCGGTTTCACGCCGGACACAGGCGGCCTGCTCCGCGAAACCGATCTTTGGGCTCGGCAAAAAAGCTTTGACCGCGCTGCCTGGCGTCGGCAACATGTCCCCAAGCTGGCCCCGGAAGGCCTGCTGATCAGTCTGTTTTGCTACGAACCTGCGGCCCTGCCGCAACTGCTGACCCAACTGGTGGACACACCGCACCACCTGCTGGTCACCCCTGCCCGCTCGCTGGCGGCAGTGCAACAAGCGCTGACCCGCATGCCCTCGAGCCCCAGTTGGAGCGCCCTGCCCTACACCGACCAAAACGGCTTCGATGAAATGCTCTGGGCTTGCGACCTCAACTTGGTGCGCGGAGAAGACTCGCTGGTGCGCGCTCTGTGGGCGGGCCAACCCTTCATCTGGCACATCTACCCGCAAGAGGACAATGCCCACCACGCCAAGCTGGAGGCTTTTCTGGATTGGCTGGAGGCGCCACAGAGTCTGAGGCTGGCGCACCGGGTTTGGAACGGCATTGAAAACACAGCTTGGCCCAGCTTGAGCGCCGAGACTCTGGAGACTTGGTCTGCCTGCGCCACAGCCACTCGCGCCAGACTGCGCCTACAAAACGCCTTGCACGTCCAACTCATGGCCTTTGTCCAAGCGCAGACATCGAAACCTTGATACCCGCTGCAGGGATAATCTGACGCATGATTTCGATTGAAGCCCTCTTCCCCCTCGGCTGGCAGCACTACCTGCTGGGCGGCCTGACCATTGGCGCTGGCGTGGCGCTGCTTTATCTGTGCAACGGCTGGGTCGGCGGCATGAGTTCCGTCTTTTCCAGCAGTTGGTCTTTTGTGACCCCAAGGGCGTTTTTTCAGCAGGCCCGTTTCATCAATACCCGCCATTGGCGCTTGGTTTATGCCCTGGGTGTGGTGCTGGGGGCGCTGGTTTGGCGCTTTGCGCTGGCAGGCGGCGAAGCCCAGCACACCAGCGTGCCAGCCTGGCAGTTGCTGATCGGCGGGTTTCTGGTCGGCTATGGGGCGCGTTTGGGCAACGGCTGCACGTCGGGCCATGGCATTTGTGGGCTGGGTGCGTTGCAACTGCCTTCGCTGGGCGCGGTGCTCACTTTCATGGCCACCGCCTTTTTGACCGCCAACCTGATGGCCATCACCACGAAAGGTCTGGCATGAACACCCCCCACATTCAAGCCCACACGCTCACTTTGCCCAAAGCGCTGGTCACCCTGCTGGCAGGCGCCTTGTTTGGCTTTGGCCTTTCGCTGGCCACCATGGTGCAGCCCGAAGTCGTCATGGGCTTTTTACAGTTCAAGGACTGGGGGCTCATGTTGGTGATGGGTGGCGCTGCTGGCCTGGCCATGTTGGCTTACAAGGGCTTTCCGCGATGGTTCAGTCGCCCATTGCTTGGGGGGCAGTTTCTCACCCAGCCTGCCAGCTGGAACCGCCAGACGGTCATCGGCTCGGCCATTTTTGGCGTGGGCTGGGGGCTGAGCGGGGTTTGCCCAGGTCCTGCCATTGCAGCTTTGGGTACCGGCAACACCGACATCTTGTGGGCCTTGGGCGGCATAGCGTTGGGCGCTCTGACCCAAGGCCTGACGGCGCGGGAATGAGCGCCTGTGCGCATCTTCAACCCAAAAGCAGCCCCTACAGGTTAGAATAGTGGGCTTGGCTCCGAGCCATACCCCTTTCATTTCAGACTCAATTCCTATGAAAACCGCTCAAGAAATCCGCGTCGGCAACGTCATCATGCATGGCAAAGACCCCATGGTCGTCCTGCGCACCGAATACCAACGCGGCGGCCGCGGCTCATCCACTGTGCGCATGAAGCTCAAAAGCTTGATCGCCAACTTCGGCACCGAAGTCGTGTTTCGCGCCGACGACAAAATGGACCAAGTCATCCTGGACAAGAAAGACTGCACCTACTCGTATTTCGCAGACCCGATGTATGTTTGCATGGACACCGACTTCAACCAGTACGAAGTCGAAGCCACCAACATGGGTGACGCTTTGAACTACCTCGAAGACGGCATGGAACTCGAAGTGGTCTTCTACAACGAAAAAGCCATCTCGGTCGAGTTGCCCACCAGCGTGGTGCGCGAGATCACCTGGACCGAACCCGCCGTCAAAGGCGACACCTCCGGCAAAGTGCTCAAGCCTGCCAAGATCGCCACCGGCATGGAAGTGCCAGTGCCTTTGTTTGTGAGCCAAGGCGACAAGATCGAAATCGACACCCGAACAGGCGAATACCGCAAACGCGTCTGAGAAGTTCAGACATCGCCCGATGAAAGCCCCGCAAGGGGCTTTTTTCATGGAACATGGCACATCTTTTGGCCCATGCACAATGAGCCCCATGCAAAGCACTCAAAACCTCAAAGAACCCTCTCTCCCTCATGCTTGGGCCGACTTGCAGGCCGAGGCCAAAAGCAGCGACTGGCTGGAGCCCGAGGCGCACCGCCTTGCCTTTGCCGACCCCGAGTTTTTGCTGCGCCGCGAAACCCGGGGCATTCGCTTTCAGCTTGAAATGCTCAAACCCGATTTGGCCCAGGCCGAAGCGGGCATCGAACACACCGTGGTGGTGTTTGGCAGCGCCCGCTTTGTCGACCGGATGGAAGCCCAAGCCCAACTCCAAATCGCGCAGCAAAGCGGCCATGAACAAGACATCGCCAAAGCCGAGGCTTTGGTGCGCAACGCAGAACACTACGAGAACGCCCGCCTCTTTGCTCAGCTGGTGGCCCGCTCGTGCTCATGTTTGCCCCAGGCAGAACAGTTGTTCATTTGCACGGGCGGCGGACCGGGCATCATGGAAGCGGCCAACAGAGGCGCGCAAGAAGCAGGGGCACTGTCAGTGGCGCTG
Organism: Limnohabitans sp. Rim8; assembly: GCF_943326455.1. NCBI lineage: Bacteria > Pseudomonadati > Pseudomonadota > Betaproteobacteria > Burkholderiales > Comamonadaceae > Limnohabitans > Limnohabitans sp. Rim8. The sequence goes on along the minus strand of NZ_CALPTI020000005.1, from coordinate 136,262 downwards.
AACATTGCATTGCCCCACGAGCAACACCCCAACCGTTTCGTCACCCCCGAATTGAGCTTCAAGTTCCATTACTTCGCCCTGCGTAAGATGCATTTCATGATGCGGGCCAAAGCTTTGGTGGCGTTTCCTGGTGGATTTGGCACACTGGACGAGTTGTTTGAAGTGATGACGCTCGTACAAACCCGCAAAGCACGGCCAGTGCCCATCTTGCTTTTTGGAACCACTTTCTGGAAAAGCCTGATCAATGTGGATGTGCTGATTGAAGAGGGCACGATCTCACCGAGTGACCTCGATCTGTTCCATTACGTGGACACCCCGGAGCAAGCTTGGCAGGCCATTTGTGACTTCTACGCGCTGAACGTACCCCAGTGACAATTTTTTTGCCCATGATTGGTTAAAGTCTCACGATGCAACACAAACCCCTTTCATTGACCCAAGTGCTGATCTGCGGCGCCGCGATCGTCACTTTGTCCATGGGCATTCGGCATGGTTTTGGCCTTTGGTTGCAACCCATTACCCAAGCCCAAGGCTGGGGCCGCCAAGAATTTGGTTTTGCCATGGCCATCCAAAACTTGTCCTGGGGCTTTGTCGGCATTTTTGCCGGCATGGTGGCCGACAAGTTCGGTGCCTTCAGGGTGATTGCACTGGGTGCAGTGATCTACAGCACGGGCCTTTTGGGCATGGCCTGGGCCACAGACCCATGGGTGTTCGCCTTGTTCACCGGGGTGATCATTGGCACAGCCCAAGCGGGCACCACCTATGCCGTGATTTATGGCGTCATTGGCCGCAACGTTCCCGCCGACCGGCGTTCATGGGCCATGGGCGTAGCGGCTGCGGCGGGCAGTTTTGGTCAATTTTTGATGGTTCCTGTCGAAGGTTTGCTGATCAGCCAAGCCGGCTGGCAAACCGCTTTGGTGATTTTGGCTGCAGCAGCGCTGCTGATCGTGCCACTCGCATGGGGGCTGCGCGAGCCTGCCCTGAGCGCACCAGGTCAAATTCAGCGCGACCAGACCATTGCCCAAGCGCTCAAAGAAGCCTTCAAGTACCCCAGCTTTCAGTTGCTGATGGCCGGTTATTTTGTTTGTGGTTTCCAAGTCGTTTTCATAGGCGTGCACATGCCCAGCTATTTAAAGGACCACGGCTTGGCGCCCCAAGTGGCCAGTTACGCCCTGGCTTTGATCGGCTTGTTCAACGTCTTCGGCACTTACATTGCCGGCAGTTTGGGTCAAAAAATGCCCAAGAAAAACATCTTGGCCCTCATTTATGCGGCCCGTTCGGTGGCGATTGTGGTGTTTTTGCTGGCCCCACTCACGCCCACCAGTGTTTATATTTTCTCGGCGGTGATGGGTTTGTTGTGGTTGTCCACGGTGCCCCCCACCAATGCGGCGGTGGCCCAAATTTTTGGGGTGGCCCACTTGTCCATGCTCAGCGGCTTCATCTTTTTTAGCCACCAAATTGGCTCTTTCATGGGGGTTTGGTTGGGCGGCTATCTGTATGACAAGACCGGCAGCTACAACATCGTTTGGTATTTGGCGATCGCCTTGGGGGTTTTTGCAGCCTTGGTGAACCTGCCCGTGCGTGAAAGCCCCATCGTGCGCAAAGCACCTTTGCCCGCATGAGCACACGCCACACCCTCATTGGGCTTGGCGCTTTGGGTCTGGCGCTCGGCTTTTGGCTCTACACCCAACCCGATGTGGTGATCATGTTGTCCGAACAATTGTGGTCTTGCTTTTAACCTACCCCAGCACACACCATGCATGGCACCGAAAACCCCTCCGCTTGGCTGCAACGCTGGGCCCACCTGATTGCACCTCAAAGTCTTGTCTTGGATGTGGCATGCGGTGCCGGTCGCCACATGCGTTGGCTGACCGCGCAAGGGCACACCGTGCAGGGCGTGGACCGCAATCCAGACGCTTTGGCTTTGGCACAAGTGCATGGTCAAGTCACCTGCGCCGACATTGAAAACGGGCCTTGGCCCTTTTCTGGTCAAACATTTGGCGCTGTGGTGGTGACAAATTACCTGTGGCGCCCCTTGCTGCCGGTCATCGTAGAAAGCCTCGGGCCTGGCGGCGTCTTGGTTTACGAGACCTTTGCAGCAGGCAACGAAACCGTCGGCAAGCCCTCTCGGCCAGACTTCTTGCTGCAACACGGTGAGTTGCTCAGCGCCACCCAAAGCTTGCGCACCGTGGCCTACGAGGATGGATTTGAGTCATCGCCCGATCGGTTTGTACAGCGGATCGTTGCTGTCCGGCCAAAGGCGGCGGACGGTGCCAGTCGATGGCTGTTGCGCAAGGCTTGAAACACCAGAGGCTACTCAGGATGAAGGTGCTTTGCACTCGTTAGAATGATCTCTTTTCTTGTTCAGAAATGCCTGACATGACCACCGACTCTCGCCCCATCCGTGGCAGTATTCCTGCCCTTGTTACCCCCATGCTCGAAGACGGTCAAGTGGACTACGCCACTTTGCGAAAGCTGATCGACTGGCACATCGCCGAAGGCACTGACGCCATCGTGGTGGTGGGTACCTCAGGCGAATCACCCACTGTCACTGTGGATGAACACTGCGAGATCATCCGCGTCTCGGTTGAGCAAGCTGCCAAACGCATCCCCATCATCGCGGGTTGCGGCGCCAACTCCACCGCCGAAGCCATTGAATTGGCCAAATTTGCCCAAAAAGTTGGCGCCGACGCCCAGCTGCAAGTGGTGCCCTACTACAACAAGCCAACCCAAGAAGGCCTTTACCAGCACTTCAAAGCCATTGCCGAGGCGGTACCCGGACTGCCCGTGATTCTCTACAACGTGCCCGGTCGCACCGTGGCCGATCTGCAGCACGAGACCGTCCTGCGCTTGGCTCAAGTGCCCGGCATCATCGGCATCAAAGAAGCCACCAGCAACATCGAACGTGCCCAGTGGCTGATTCGCGATGTGCCCAAATCGTTTTCGGTTTTTTCCGGCGACGATGCCACGGCAGTAGCGCTCATGTTGTGCGGCGGTGCCGGCAACATCAGCGTGACCGCCAACGTAGCCCCCCGCTTGATGCATGAACTGTGCGTTGCAGCCACGCAAGGCAAGGTCCAAGAAGCCATGCGCATCCAGTTTCAGCTGTTGCCCGTGCACAAAAACCTGTTTGTCGAAGCCAACCCCATACCGGTCAAATGGGCCATGCAGCGCATGGGGCTTTGCGGCCCCAAGCTTCGCCTGCCTATGACCGAGTTGTCTGCCCCTTTGCAACCTCTGGTTGAAGCCGCCCTCAAAGCGAGCAGACTGATCTGATCAACCCCAAGGATGTTTGTGAAAAACGCCACCATTGCCTCATTGGCCCGTTTCCCTTTTCAACGCTCGCTCACCGTGTTGGCCATCACCGCCTCACTCAGCGCCTGCTCCATATTGAAAGAGGACAAGATCGACTACAAGAGTGCCGTCAGAGCGCCCACCTTGGAAATCCCTCCCGACTTGTCACAACTGCGAAGAGAGTCCCGGTTTGCTTTTGAAAGCACATCGGCCACTGCCGCTGGGTTTCAAAGTGCCAGCAGCCGTGTGGCAGATGCAGGCACGGCCACGAACACCTTGGGCAAAGTGAAAATGGAACGCCAAGGCGACCAACGCTGGCTGGTCGTGGCCATGCCTGCAGACCAAGTCTGGCCCGCCTTGCGTGAATTTTGGACAACCAATGGCTTTCCACTGACCACCGACTCGCCCGAGCTGGGCATCATGGAGACCGACTGGGCGGAAAACCGGGCCAAATTGCCACAAGACTTCATCCGCAAAACGCTTGGAAGGGTGTTGGATTCGCTGTATTCAACTGGCGAACGCGACAGATACAGAACGCGGGTTGAGCGCAATGCCAAGGGCGAAGTGGAGATCTACATCAGCCACCGTGGCATGGTCGAGAACTACGCCACGGCACAAAAGGACCGCACCATTTGGCAAGCCCGTCCCAGCGATCCCGAACTGGAAATTGAATTTCTGCGTCGCCTCATGGTCAAATTGGGCACTTCGCCTCAAGAAGCCAGTAGTGCTGCAGTCACTGCCTCGAAAGCACCAGCAGGGTTCCCTGTGGTCATGGTTGGCGGCCAACCCACCATCACCCTGAACGAAGCCCTCGACAGGGCTTGGCGCCGCACAGGCGTCGCCCTCGACCGCAGTGGCTTCACCGTTGAAGATCGCGACATGGCTGCCGGGCGCTACTTTGTGCGCTATGTGGCACCGGAAAGCGCCAAACCAGAGACCGGCTTGATCTCTAGGCTTTTCAGCAGCAAAAAAGAGCAACGCGTTTTGGCCAAATACGGCATCAGCTTGAGCGCAAGCACTTCCGACCAAACCGTGATTCGTGTGCTGAACGCCAACGGTCAACCGGAGCAATCGGCAGAGGCCGAGCGAATCCTCAAATTACTCGCCACAGAACTGCGGTAAAAAATTTGAGCCCACAAAAAACCCCGCAATGCGGGGTGTTTTGTCGGCCGCCCCAGTTTGCACCAGGGCAGTTGGCGCATTACTTAGCGGCTGGGGCAGCTGGAGCAGCGGCTGGAGCAGCAGCAGGTGTGGCGGCTGCTGCGTCAGCAGCTGGGGCTGCGGCTGGAGCAGCAGCAGGAGCGGCATCAGCAGGTGCTGGTGCAGGTGCAGCAACGGGTGCAGGTGCAGCAGGTGCAGCGGCTTCTTCTTTTTTGCCGCAAGCGGACAGAGCAGCAGCAGCGATGATGGCAGCCAGAACGAGAGACTTGTTCATTTTGATTTTCCTAAGATAAGAATGAGAAAACAATTTCCGGAAATTGCTCAGATGGCTGGCATGCCATCCAAACCAGGTCAAAAGCACTCGAGCTCTTTTGTACCTAGCCTGTGATTATAGCGTTTTCCCTAGTTCGTGCAGGCCATTGCTTGACAAGTCAGAAAAGCAAGACAAGGAGCAGCCAAAAGGCATGATCAGAGCATGTGCAACCACCCCTCAGAGGCCCAGTCGCAAAGCGCAGTTTGCGCATTTGCGCTCAAAGTCTTGAATTTCGAACCGGAAATGCGCCGATCGTCTGCCAAAAGTCTTAAGACACGAGCATCGCGCCCCCCCACCCTGAAAGACTCGCCGTTGATGAACACATGCTGAGCGTCGTACATCATTTTGGTGCGCCGATCGAGTTGCACCCCGCCAGACAGATCGACAACTGCCTCCGAACTCTCGAACCACACCTGCGCTTTGGGCTCGGTCAAGTATTCGCCCAGCAAACTGTCCAACAATCGTGAATCTTGAAGTGCTTTGTCGATCACTTGACGTGCAAAGCCAGCCAATGGCGACGGAATCGCCGCAGGTGTCATCACCGCCGGTTGTTTCGGGTCTCGGTAAAGCCCAGAACCCAAAGCTTCAAACGCCTCGTCGGCCAAACCCATCAACAATTCGCGCGCCAACTCGCCCTCTTGCGGCGCCCGAAAGCCAATAGACCATGTCATGCACTCGCCCTCGGCCACGCCATCGTGCGCGTATTTTGGGGGCAGGTAAAGCATGTCACCGGGGTTGAGCACGAACTCTTCCTCAGCTTCAAAGTTTTGCAAGATCTTGAGCGGAACGCCTTCTTGCAGGCTCAGATCTTTTTGTTGACCAATTCGCCAGCGCCGCTGCCCATGCGCTTGCAGCAAGAAAACGTCATAGCTGTCAAAGTGCGGCCCCACACCGCCGCCGTCGCTGGCGTAACTGATCATCACATCGTCCAAGCGCGCGTCGGGCACAAAGCGGAACTGCTGCATCAAGGCATGAACGCCATCGTGGTGCATATCCACCCCTTGCACCAGAAAAGTCCACTTCTTTTGGCTAAATGGCGGCAGGCTGCGCTTCGGGAATGGGCCGTGCTTCATCTTCCAGCCTTTGGGCGAATCCACGATCAAACGAGACTCCACGCCTTCCTCGCCCGCCAAAGCCACCAAGTCGTTGCGCCCCACACACGGGACAAAGCCCGGAATGGCATTGCGCACCAGCAAGGGCTTTTTTTGCCAATAACGCTTCATGAATTGGGTGGGGCTCAGGCCGCCAAGCAGGGCCAAGGGTTGTGCTGTGTTCATCGGTGTGATTCAGTTGCAAAGGCCAAAAGACCTGTGCTCAAAGACAAAGCGGCCCAAAACAGGCTGCCAAACTGCGACAATTGTCGTATGGAAATCAAGACACCTTCTGTGGTCGCACTGACCTGGACACTCAAAGACACGCTGGGCGAAGTTCTGGACACCCTGGACGAACCGGTTGAATTTTTCATTGGCGGCCACGACCTGCTCCCCAAAATCGAAGAAGCCCTGCAAGGCCACGAAAAAGGCGCCAAGGTCGACCTGCACCTCGAGCCCGAAGACGCCTTTGGCGACTTCAACGAAGAGCTGCTTTTCTTGGAGCCGCTCGCCCTTTTTCCACCCGGCCTGGAACCTGGCCTCACCATCGAAGGCACGGCCCTGCCCCAAGGCTGTCACCCCGACGCGCCGCGCAACGTGCTTTACACCGTGACCGAGATCTACCCCGAGCATGTGGTGCTCGACGGCAACCACCCGCTGTCGGGCATTGCACTGCGTTTGCACCTGAAAGTGGAATCGGTTCGTGAGCCGACCGAAGCAGAAGTGGGCACCGGCAGCTGCGGCACGGGGTTTTTCAAAATTGAAGTAGGTGACGAAGGTCTACCCACGGGGCCAACCCTTCACTGAGCTGTGAAGGGGCCTGCTTATTTTTTGCCGGTAGAGCCGTAACCACCCTCACCGCGTTCGCTGGGTGAGTCAAACTCATTGACCACCTTGAACGTGGCCTGTACCACCGGAACAATCACCATCTGAGCGATGCGTTCCATCGGTTCAATGGTGAATGCAACCTCACTGCGGTTCCAGCAGCTGACCATCAGTTGGCCTTGGTAATCGCTGTCGATCAAGCCCACCAAATTGCCCAACACGATCCCGTGCTTGTGTCCCAAGCCTGAACGAGGCAGCAACATGGCTGCATAGCCTGGATCCTTCAGGTGGATCGCCATACCTGTGGGTACCAACTGCCAAGCATTGGGTGCCAAAGTCAGCGGCGCATCCAGGCAGGCGCGCAAGTCAAGGCCCGCGCTGCCCGGGGTCGCGTAAGTCGGCATTTGGGCGGCAATTCGCGCATCCAGAATCTTGACATCAATGTCCATGGTCATCCCTGTTGTGAGCCCAGACGCCGGGCAATGTCTTCCATGAGCTGAACCGCCAAAACCTGCTTGCTGGCGTGCGGCAATTCCCTGGCCCCAGTCGCGTCCACCAAGAGCAAGGCGTTGTCGTCTTGGCCAAAGGTGGCTGGGCCGATATTGCCCACCAGCAAAGGCACCCCTTTGCGCAAGCGCTTGGCCGTGGCGTGCGCCAGCAAATCGTGGCTTTCGGCGGCAAAACCCACACAAAACAGATCGCCCTTTTGCGCCGCGGGCGACTGGGCCACGGTCGCCAAAATGTCGGGGTTCTCCACAAAGCTCAGCTCAGGCGTCAGACCCGAGCCGTCTTTCTTGATTTTTTGATCGGCCGAGTTGGCCGGACGCCAGTCCGCCACGGCGGCAGTGGCCACGAAAACGCCTTGTGCAGGTAAATGGGCCTGCACCGCCAGCAACATGTCTCGGGCAGAGCGCACGTTCACGCGCTTGACCCCACGGGGCGTTTCCAAGTTCACCGGGCCAGCGATCAAGGTCACATCGCCCCCCGCCATTCGGGCTGCACGCGCAATGGCAAAACCCATCTTGCCGCTCGACAAATTGGTAATACCGCGCACCGGGTCAATCGCCTCATAAGTGGGACCAGCCGTGACCAACACAGCCCGACCCGCCATCCGTTTGGGGGCGAAAAATGCCTCTAAATCTTCCAGAATTTCATGGGCTTCAAGCATGCGCCCGTCGCCCGTCTCGCCGCAAGCCTGATCGCCCTGCCCCACGTCCAGCACATGGATGCCGTCGGATTTGAGCTGCGCCACATTGCGCTGAGTGGCCGGGTTGGACCACATTTCGCGGTTCATGGCCGGGGCCACGATGAGCGGCACCTTGTCAAGCGGACGGGCCAGACACATCAGACTCAAAAGTTCATCCGCGCCGCCGTGCAGGAGTTTGGCCATGAAGTCGGCACTGGCCGGGGCCACCACAATCGCATCGGCTTCGCGGCTCAGGTTGATGTGCGCCATGTTGTTGGCCTCGCGCGGGTCCCACTGTGAGGTGTAAACAGGCCGGCCCGACAAAGCCTGCAGGGTGACTGCCGTCATGAACTGCTCGGCCGCTTGGGTCATCACCACCTGCACCGTGACGCCTGCCTTGACCAAGGCGCGGCAAAGTTCAGCCGACTTGAAGGCCGCGATGCCGCCGGACAAGCCCAGAACGATGTGTTTTCCAGCCAATGTGCTCATGCCCAGAAATGTAGCAGACGTGACTGTCTATAATCACGATTTCCACCTACCGGGAGCTGAATGCTCCCGTCTTGGACATGACCAAATTTGTCTTCGTCACCGGCGGTGTGGTGTCTTCCCTGGGCAAGGGAATCGCCTCCGCATCGCTCGCCGCCCTCCTTGAATCGCGCGGCCTGTCTGTCACCCTCATCAAGCTCGACCCCTACCTCAATGTGGACCCCGGCACCATGTCGCCGATCCAACATGGCGAGGTTTTTGTGACCGACGACGGCGCGGAAACTGACCTTGATTTGGGACACTATGAGCGCTTCATCAACACCCGGATGAAGAAAGCCAACAACTTCACCACGGGCCAGATTTACAAAAGCGTGCTCGAGAAAGAACGCCGTGGCGATTACTTGGGCAAGACCGTGCAGGTCATCCCTCACGTCACCAACGAAATTCAAGACTTTGTCAAACGGGGTGCTGGTTTTGGAACCCCCGAAGCGGTCGATGTGGCCATTGTGGAGATCGGCGGCACCGTGGGCGACATCGAATCGCTGCCCTTCTTAGAGGCCGTGCGCCAACTCAGCTTGCGCATGGGGCCCAACAACTCGGCCTTTGTGCACCTGACTTATGTGCCCTGGATCGCGGCAGCCGGCGAACTCAAGACCAAACCCACCCAGCATACGGTACAAAAATTGCGTGAAATCGGTATCCAGCCTGATGCGCTGCTCTGCCGCGCCGACCGCTACATCCCGGACGACGAACGCGACAAGATTTCCCTGTTCACCAACGTGCAAAGCTGGGGCGTGATCTCCATGCCCGACGTGGACACCATCTACAAAGTGCCCCGCGTGCTGCATGAACAAGGCTTGGACGGTTTGATTTGCGACAAGCTGCGTCTGAACACCCAGCCCGCCAACCTCAAGCGCTGGGACGATCTGGTTCACGACACCGAACACCCCCAAGGTGAAGTCACGATCGCCATGGTTGGCAAGTATGTGGAGCTGTCAGACAGCTACAAATCGGTCAACGAGGCACTGCGCCACGCAGGCATGCGCAACCATGTGCGCGTCAAAATCGAACACATTGACTCCGAAACCATCACCCCAGAGACCGTGGCCAGCTTGGCCCGTTACGACGGCATCTTGGTGCCTGGCGGCTTTGGCAAACGCGGTGTCGAAGGCAAGATCGAAACCGCACAATTTGCACGGACCCACAAGCTGCCCTATTTGGGGATTTGCTTGGGCATGCAAGTGGCCACCATCGAATACGCCCGCCATGTGGCCGGCATGAAGGACGCCAACAGCACCGAATTTGAACCCGAAACGCCCTTTCCCGTGATTGCCCTGATCAACGAGTGGAAAGATGCCGATGGCTCCATCCAGGTGCGCGATGCCAACTCCGACTTGGGCGGCACCATGCGCCTGGGCGCACAAAGTTCGGACGTCGCCAAAGGCACACTGGCCCACCAAATTTACGGCGACGTGGTCACTGAGCGCCACCGCCACCGCTATGAAGCCAACGTGAATTACCTGAACGACTTGCGCAAAGCAGGCTTGGTGATCTCGGCCTTGACCCAGCGCGAGCAACTGACAGAAATCGTTGAGTTGCCACAAAACGTGCACCCCTGGTATGTGGGCGTGCAGTTTCACCCCGAATTCAAGTCCACGCCCTGGGATGGCCACCCCCTGTTCAATGCATTCGTCAAAGCGTCTGTCGAACACAAGGCAGCCGCCTGATTCAACCCAACGCACAGGAGCACGCCATGAAACTCTGCGGATTCGACGTCGGCCTGAACCACCCGTTCTTTTTGATTGCAGGCACCTGCTCCATCGAAGGTCTGGAGATGTCCATTGAGGTGGCTGGTCGCCTCAAAGAGACCTGCACGGCATTGGGCATCCCCTTCATTTACAAAGGCTCGTTCGACAAAGCCAACCGGTCTTCTGGCAACACACAGCGCGGCGTGGGCATCGACGTTGGCCTCAAAATTTTGGACGAAGTGCGTCGCCAAATCGGCGTGCCTATCCTCACCGATGTGCATGACGAATCTCAGGTCAAGACCGTGGCCAGCGTGGTTGACGTGTTGCAGACCCCCGCGTTTTTGTGCCGACAAACCGACTTCATCCGCGCAGTGGCCCAGTCGGGCAGACCGGTCAACATCAAGAAGGGCCAGTTTTTAGCCCCTTGGGACATGAAAAACGTCATCGACAAAGCCCGCAGCGCAGCGCGTGAAGCGGGTTTACCAGAGGACAACTTTTTGGCCTGCGAGCGCGGTGTGAGCTTTGGCTACAACAACCTGGTGGCCGACATGACCAGCTTGGCCGAAATGCGCAAAACAGGCGCCCCCGTGGTGTTTGACGTGACCCACTCGGTGCAAAAGCCGGGCGGTCAGGGCACCAGCAGCGGCGGTGCCCGTGAGATGGTCCCAGTGCTGGCACGTGCAGGCGTGGCCGCAGGTGTGGCGGGTCTCTTCATGGAAACCCACCCCAAGCCTCAAGAGGCTTGGTCAGACGGCCCCAATGCGGTGCCGCTGGGCAAAATGCGCGCCTTGCTGGAAACCTTGGTTCAGCTCGATGCCGTCACCAAAAAGAACCCATTTTTAGAGGAAGACTTTTCATGAGCGGCTACATCATTGCCCACGTTCAGGTGACCAACCCGGTGCAGTACGAAGAATACAAAAAATGGTCCACCGCCGCCATGAAAACCGCCGGTGCTGAAGTCTGCGTTCGCGGCGGTCAAGTCCAGGTGCTCGAGGGCGACTGGGCACCCGAGCGCATCGTCGTCCTGAAGTTCACCTCTTTTGAAGCCGCCAAGGCTTTTTACGAACTGCCCGAATACCTCAAAGCCCGTGAAGCCCGAGAAGGCGCAGCCATCATGCGCATGGTGGCCGTTGAAGGCGTTTGAGCCACTGGCTTTGTAAACCCGTTTTATTTTTAAATTGAGAGAGTTCAAAAATGAGTGCAATCGTTGATATCGTCGGCCGTGAAATCCTCGACAGCCGTGGCAACCCCACCGTCGAATGCGACGTGTTGCTGGAGTCTGGCGTCATGGGCCGCGCTGCTGTCCCGTCGGGCGCATCCACCGGCAGCCGCGAAGCGATCGAACTGCGCGACGGCGACAAAACCCGCTACTTGGGTAAAGGCGTGCTCAAAGCTGTGGAACACATCAACACTGAAATCAGTGAAGCCGTACTGGGTCTGGACGCCTCCGAGCAAGCCTTTTTAGACCGCACCCTGATCGACTTGGACGGCACCGACAACAAGAGCCGCCTGGGTGCCAACGCCATGTTGGCCGTGTCCATGGCCGTAGCCCGCGCTGCGGCCGAAGAGTCCGGCCTGCCCCTGTACCGCTACTTTGGCGGCATGAACGCCAACCAAATGCCCGTCCCCATGATGAACGTCATCAACGGTGGCGCACACGCCAACAACAACCTGGACTTGCAAGAGTTCATGATCATCCCCGTGGGCGCACCGTCGTTCCGCGAGGCTGTGCGCTGGGGCGCTGAGGTGTTCCATGCCCTGAAGAAAATCATCCACGACAAGGGCATGAGCATTGCCGTGGGCGACGAAGGCGGCTTTGCCCCCAACATCGACAGCCACGAAGCGGCCATCCAAATGGTGCTCGACGCGATTGCCGCCGCCGGTTACACCGCTGGCGAGCAGATCGCCATTGGTCTGGACTGTGCGGCCAGCGAGTTCTACAAAGACGGCCACTACGTGTTGGCTGGCGAAGGCGGCATCAGCCTGACGTCTGAACAGTGGACCGACATGCTGGCCACCTGGTGTGACAAGTACCCCATCATCAGCATCGAAGACGGCATGGCCGAGGGCGATTGGGACGGCTGGAAAATCCTGACCGATCGCTTGGCCAAGAACGTGCAAATCGTGGGTGACGACCTGTTCGTGACCAACACCAAGATCCTCAAAGAAGGCATCGACAAAGGCATCGCCAACTCGATCCTGATCAAGATCAACCAGATCGGCACTCTGACTGAAACCTTTGCCGCCATCGAGATGGCCAAACGCGCTGGTTACACCGCCGTGATCTCTCACCGCTCTGGCGAGACCGAAGACAGCACCATTGCCGACATCGCCGTGGGCCTCAATGCCGGTCAGATCAAAACCGGCTCCATGAGCAGATCAGACCGCATGGCCAAGTACAACCAGTTGCTGCGCATCGAAGAAGACTTGGGCGACGTGGCCGTGTACCCAGGCCGTTCAGCTTTCTACAACTTGCGCTAAAACGATTCCACCATGGGCAACCGCTTGATCCCTGCCGTGCTATTTGCCTTGCTGGCAATTGTTCAAGTGCAGCTGTGGTTTGGGCAAGGCAGCTTGCCCCATGTCAACGCCTTGCGCCTAGAGTTAGACCAGCAAAAACTGGCCAACGAGGAAGCACGGCTCAAGATGGAGCAACTGAGCGCCGAGGTCACCGACTTGAAACAAGGCCTCAACATGGTCGAAGAACGTGCCCGAAATGAGCTGGGCATGGTCAAAACCAACGAAGTCTTCGTTCAAGTCGCCAAGTGATGGCCACATCAGCTGTATTGGCTGACCTGTCACGATGACCCTCAGGTCTGTGGATATCCTGGGCGCTCAAGGAAGCGGCAAATCTTGGCTCGCCCGGGCTTTGATCAGCGCCTTGCAAGCCAGTGGGCTCCAAGACCATTGGGTGATTTCGGAGTCCCAAGAGCCTGCGCCCCACCCAAGCCCTGAAACCATCACATTGTTGATGGGATTGGATTTACCTGGCCTTGGCCCTGAACAGGATGGCGAAGACAAACGCTTGCGACAAGCACTGGTCAACACACAGGCCCCTTTCACAGTGATCTACGGCAAAGGCCTTGACCGTCTGAGCAACGCCTTGCTGGCTTTGGATTTGGCGTGCCAAACAGACGCCGCTTGGCTAGAGCGGGAAAGCGCTCAATTCAACATCAACCGCGGGCGCGATGTGTGGCAATGCAACGACTGCAGCGATCCAGCCTGCGAGCACAAATTGTTCACGGGCTTGCTGGCCAAACGTGCTGGCTGAGCGCTGGCCTCAGTGCACTGCGCCTGGTGGTAAGTCGGCAGGCAGACCGGTAAAAAGACCCGCTGCATCGACCGGGTCAAAGCGGTATTGCGCACCGCAAAAGTCGCAGCCCACTTCCACTTGGCCCTGCTCGGCGATGATGCCTTCCACCTCTTCGGTGCCCAAGCTGCGAATCATGTTGCCCACGCGTTCGCGGTTGCATCGGCAGGCAAAGCGGGGGCCAGTCTCGCCCATGAACGGTTCAAACCGGGCCAAGGGCTCTTCCCAATACAAACGGTGCAAAATCGTTTCGGCATCCAAACCCAGCAGCTCTTCACGCTTGAGGCTCTTGGTCAAAATCGAGATGCGACTGAAGTCTTCGCTCAAACCCAGTACCGACTCGCGCATGAGCGAATCGGTTTTACCGGCAAGATTGCCCTCACCTTCGATGGGCAGGCGCTGGATCAGCAAACCCGCCGCCACCTTATCGTCGGCCGCCAACACCAGCACTGTGTCCAATTGTTCGGACTGCAGCATGTAGTGCTCCAGCACCTCGCTGATGTTCTCCAGCTTCTCCCCCCGATCACCAAACAGCGGCACCACGCCTTGATAAGGCTGCTGACCGGGCAAGCGATCCTGTGGATCCAACGTGATGGCGCAGCGCCCTCCGTTGTTCACGTTCACCATTTGGCTCAGGGTGGCATCTGTGGCCACCTCCCCCACCTGGGTGCAAGTGGCCCGCAGGCTCAAGTCGGGCTGCACTTCAACCACACCCAGCTTGACCGGGCCATCACCAAAAATCTGCAACACCAACGCGCCATTGAACTTGATGTTGCCTTGCATCAGCACGCCGGCTGCGGCCATCTCGCCCAACAACTGGCGCACGGGTGCGGGATAAGCGCCGGTTTCAGAATTGGCGGCGCGGCGCGCCAGAATGTCTTGCCAAGCATCGGTCAGGCGCACCAACATGCCACGCACTGGCAGGCCTTCAAAAATGAATTTATGGAGTTCGGACAAAGTGCAATCAACAGCCCCACGGGGCCGATCCTCAAAAGTTAATAAGTATTCGTTCAGGCCAAAAAATCACCGCACAAAAATCACCGGAATCGTCAGCTGATTTTTTTCAGACCCGCCTTGAAGCGCCGAGCGTTTTCCACGTAATGCTTGGCGCTTTGGCGCAGGCTTTCGATCTGCTCGGGGCTGAGTTCGCGCACCACCTTGGCCGGCGTGCCCATGATCATGGAGCCATCCGGGAACTCCTTGCCCTCAGTCACCAATGAACCTGCGCCCACCAGGCAGTTCTTGCCGATCTTCGCGCCATTGAGCACCACCGCGCCAATGCCAATCAGCGACTCATCGCCGATGGTGCAGCCGTGCAGCATGACCATATGACCCACCGTGACGTGCTTGCCGATCTTGATGGGTTTGCCGTGGTCGGCGTGCATCACACTGCCGTCCTGGATGTTGCTGCCCTCGCCTATCTCAATCGTCTCGGTATCACCCCGCACCGTCACGCCAAACCAGACACTGGCATCAGCTGCAATCTTGACCGCGCCCATGACCTGCGCGTTGTCGGCCACCCATGCCGTCTCGGCGAGTTCGGGGGTTTGGTCGTCCAGTTGGTAAATGGCCATATCGGTCTCCTGTCGGTTGTGTTTTCTTGTAAACCTACAATTGTAGGGAAGCCCACACCCTGCCGTGGGCGCTGCCCACGATCACCATGCACACCCTGCGCTCTGCCGCCCTGATTCCTTGGTCGCAAACCGACCCGAACCTGAAAGCCCAAACCACTTTGGCGCTGGACCTGAGCCTGCCCGTGGGTGCACAAGACAGCCTCAATGCCCCTTCTGCTGGCCCCGGTCGCGCTGCCCGCCCTGTGCTGGTGCCGCACACCCAGCTCAAAGCCAAATCCATGGCCACCTCTGAGGGCCGGGCCATGCTGGTTCACGCTATCGCACACATCGAGCTCAATGCCATTGATTTGGCGCTGGACGTGGTCTGGCGCTTTGCAGGCATGCCCGATGCTTTTTACACCGACTGGGTGCGCATCGCCCAGGAGGAGGCCAAACACTTCAGCCTATTGCGCCAGCATTTGGTCAGCCTGGGTTTTGACTACGGCGATTTTCCGGCCCACAACACCCTGTGGGACATGGCCGAGCGCACGCAGGGTGACATCCTGGCCCGCATTGGCATCGTGCCGCGCACCATGGAAGCCCGGGGCCTGGACGCCTCACCGGGCGTCAAAAACAAGCTGGTCAGCGTGGGCGACCACCGGGCAGGCGAGATTTTGGACATCATCTTGAACGATGAAATCGGTCATGTGGCCGCCGGCAACCGCTGGTACCGCCACCTCTGCGAGGAACGCGGCCTCGACCCTGTGCGCAACTATGCCGAGTTGATGGCACAGTACGATGCACCCAAACTGCGCCCGCCCTTCAACATGGCAGCGCGGCGTCTAGCGGGTTTTGAAGAAGCCGAATTGGATGCCTTGAACTGAACCCAAACCTTAAACACTCAACGACCACCCCTCTGAGACACCGTCTCGCCTGAAATTCCCACCTCCTGAAAGTTGACCATGAACGTTTACGACACCCTGAAATCCCTGAACATCGAATTGCCCCCCGTGGCCGTACCCGCTGCGGCCTATGTGCCCTTTGTGCAAACGGGCAACTTGGTGTTCTTGTCGGGCCACATCGCCAAAAAAGGCGGTCAAGTCTGGGCGGGTCAACTGGGCAAAAACATCAGCACAGCCGAAGGCCAGCAGGCCGCTCGTGCGGTGGCCATTGACCTGATGGGCACGCTGCACGCCGCAGTGGGCGACCTGAACAAGGTCACCCGCATCGTCAAAGTCATGAGCCTGGTCAACTCAACGGGCGATTTCACCGAGCAGCACTTGGTGACCAACGGCTGCAGCGAGTTGCTGGGCCAAGTGTTTAGCTCAAAGGTCGGCGCGCACGCGCGCAGCGCCTTTGGCGTGGCACAGATCCCGCTCGGGGCCTGCGTCGAGATCGAACTCATCGCAGAGATCGGCTGAAGCGTTTAACGCGCCAAAAGGCAAAAGCCAACCTGACACACGCGCCCGAGCGCTTGAGCATGCGCCTCATCACTCGCTTCGCTCGCCAAATCGGCGAGTCCGCTCAGGCCAATACCCTGGGCGGAAAAACTCCACGAAGAAGCATCAGATCACCACAGGCTTTGGTTCCAGCCGAATCCCCAACCGTTCGTACACACTGGTCTGAATGGCCACCGAAGGTGGCAAGCGACTTTTGGGGGCCGATCAAGACAAGCGCCGGACCACTTCGGCCGCCATGGCCAGCGAACTCGTCAAACCGGGTGACTCGATGCCCAACAAGTTCACCAAGCCGGGCACACCATGCTCGGCAGGACCTTGAATCATGAAATCGGCAGAAGCCTCAGAGGGGCCGCTGATCTTGGGCCTGATGCCGGCATAACCGGGCAACAAAGCCCCATCGGCCAGGCCTGGCCAATACTTGCGCACCTCGGCATAAAAAGCATCACCCCGGCTGGGGTCGACTTGCAGGTCGGTCGGGTCCGTCACCCACTGCACATCCGGCCCGAACTTGGCTTGCCCTCCCAGGTCGAGCGTCAGGTGCACGCCCAGCCCGGCCGCTTCGGGCACGGGGTAGATCAGGCGAGAAAACGGCGCTTTGCCCGACAAAGTGAAGTAATTGCCTTTGGCGTAATGCGCTTGGGGCAACCATTCGGGGTTCAGGCCTTCCATGCAGCGGGCCATATTCACGGCCTGCAGACCTGCCGCATTGACCAACACCCGGCAAGCCAGCTGTGTGCCATCCTGCGTTTGCACCCGCATCGGGTGGCTTGCCGTGCCTTGGTGCAGCCCAATGTGCTGAACTGGCGACACCAGCGCCAACAGGCCACCCGCGTTTTCCATGTCGCCTTGCAGGGCCAGCATCAGGCCGTGGCTGTCCACCACACCCGAGCTGGGCGAGAGCAAAGCAGCCTCGCAGGCCAAGGCCGGCTCCAAAGCCATCGCCTCGGTGGCAGTGAGTTTTTTCAGGTCGTATACGCCGTTGGCTGCGGCCTTGCGCATGATGCCGTCCAAGTCCTGAACTTGCTCAGGGCGGGTGGCCACAATGAGTTTGCCCAATTGACTGTGCGACACCCCTCTCTCGGCGCAGTAGGCATAGAGCATTTGTTTGCCTTGTACGCACAAGCGCGCCTTGAGAGAACCTGCCGGGTAATAAATACCGGCATGGATGACTTCGCTGTTGCGAGCGCTGGTACCCGTGCCAATGGCGTTTTCCGATTCGAGCACCATCACCTCTTGGCCAGACAACGCCAGCGCCCGACCCACAGCCAGGCCGATCACGCCAGCTCCTATTACGACAGCATCGACTTGTTCCACCTGGACCTCAAATGAGTTTTTAAAAACCCGATTGTGGCGCAGCCCATTCCCCGCCGCAGTGGCAGGGCTGACGCCCGCAAGACAGACAGCTGCAGCGCCTCGATGCAGACTGCAAGACATTCAAACAAGGAGAAACAGGCATGTCGTTGTTCAATTTGCAAGGCAAAGTGGCGGTGGTGACGGGCTCCAGTCGGGGCATTGGCCGGTCCATCGCCCACCAATTGGCCAAGGCGGGCGCCAAGGTGGTGGTGTCCAGCCGCAAGCTTGATGCTTGCGAGGTGGTGGTTCAAGAGATCCTGGCCGCGGGTGGTGAGGCCATGTCGGTTGCAGCCAGCATTTCGAACAAAGAACAGCTGCAAAACCTCATCACCAAGACCCGTGAGACATGGGGGCCCGTGGATATTTTGGTCTGCAATGCAGCCACCAACCCTTATTACGGCCCTGCCATGGGCATGAGCGACGAGGTGTTTGACAAAGTCATGCGCAACAACGTGTTGTCGAATGCCTGGCTGTGCAATCTGGTCTACCCCGACATGAAGGCACAAAAGGATGGCGCCATCGTGATCGTGTCGTCCATTGGCGGGCTGCACGGCTCGTCGGTGATTGGTGCTTACAACCTGTCCAAGGCTGCTGACATGCAGTTGGCTCGCAACTTGGCAGTGGAATGGGGGCCGGACAATATCCGCATCAATTGCATTGCTCCGGGATTGATCAAGACGGACTTTGCCAAGGCGCTGCACGAAGACCCGGTGCTCAGCGCCAAATACAACAACGAGACGCCCTTGCGCCGCATGGGTGAACCGGACGATATTGGCGGCATTGCGGTGTTTTTGGCGAGTGCTGCGGGACGTTACGTCACGGGGCAGACCGTGGTGGCGGATGGCGGAATGATGATTCGCTGAGCACATTCGCTGAGCATTGTCGAGCTCCGCTGAGATCAGGGTGGGGCCGGATCCTCACGGTAGAACGTCACCGTCAGGTCCGACAACTCACTGCGAAAAAAACAAAAAGCCCGCATCAGCGGGCTTTTGGCATTGAGGATGGCGTCGATCAGCCGAAGTTCTTCTCGGCAAACGACCAGTTCACCAGCTTGTCGAGGAAGGTCTCGACGAACTTGGGGCGCATGTTGCGGTAGTCGATGTAGTAAGCGTGTTCCCACACATCCACCGTGAGCAAGGCGGTGTCGCCTGTTGTCAGGGGCGTGCCTGCTGCGCCCATGTTGACGATGTCGACCGAGCCGTCGGCTTTCTTGACCAGCCAAGTCCAGCCGGAGCCGAAGTTGCCCACGGCGCTCTTGACAAAGGCTTCTTTGAATGCGGCATAGCTGCCAAACTTGGTGTTGATGGCTGTGGCCAATGCGCCTGTGGGCTCGCCGCCGCCATTGGGCTTCATGCAATTCCAGAAGAAGGTGTGGTTCCAGATCTGGGCGGAGTTGTTGTACACGCCGCCGCTGGATTTTTTGATGATCTCTTCGAGCGACATGCTCTCGAATTCAGTGCCTTTTTGCAGGTTGTTCAGGTTCACCACATAGGCGTTGTGGTGCTTGCCGTGGTGAAACTCTAGGGTTTCCTGGCTGTAGTGAGGGGCCAAAGCGTCGATCGCATAAGGCAGTGCGGGCAAGGTGTGTTCCATGAGGGGTCCTTTTGTTGTTGCGGGTTGAAAAAATGCTAAACGCATTTTAGGGGAGCGCGATGCCCCTTACCGTATTCAGGGTCACTGAAGGGATGGTGATCTGAAAGACATGGGCTTGGCCGAGTGGGCCCCAATGACCCACAGCCATTGTGGGCCGGGGCCTGGGCACCGATTTTGGGTACTCCCTCATGAGGTGCACAGGCCTCGGCCCACGACGGCTTAACTGTTGAACGAAAACTCAAGGGGTCACGGTCAGCGGCACATCCCCATCCGCCAAAGTCGCCCGAACCGCTTGGCCCGCTTGAAACTGCCCGGCATGGGTCAAAGCCTGCCCGTTGTCGTCGCTCAGCCAAGCGTAACCCCGCTCCAGCACCCGGTGGGGGTCCACCGACGACAAACGCAAAGCGGCCCGCTCCAGACGCTGGGCGCGTTGAGGAACCTGCTGAGCCCGGTTGAAGCCTAAACGGTCATTCAAGCGGTCCAATTGGTGCGCTTGCCCTGTCAATTGGCTTTGAACTGCACTGTTCAAACGACCGGCCAAGCGGTCCAGCCACTGGGTGTGCTGGCCCAGCAGGGCTTGTGGTCGGCTCAATCGCGTGGCGATGGCGCTCAGACGTTGACTCTGGCGCTCTTGCTGGCGCACCAAACTCAGCCCCAACCGGGCTGCCACAGCGTCCAAGCGTTGCGCTTGACGGTCTTGCTGGCGCAGCAGACCCCTGTTCAACCGGTGCTCAAGCACCGACAAGGCTTCAAGGCTCACGCTCCGATCGGTCGCAGCCATCTCGGCCGCTGCGGTTGGGGTGGGGGCGCGCACGTCGGCCACAAAGTCGGCGATGGTGAAATCGGTTTCGTGGCCCACGCCGCATATCAAGGGCACAGGGCTTTGCGCAATCACGCGGGCCAGATTTTCGTCATTGAAAGACCACAAGTCTTCCATGGAACCACCGCCACGTACCAAAAGAATGACGTCAACCGGCGGACACAGCGGGTTGTCTTCGGCCGTGAGGGCGTAAACGTTCAACAAAGCTTGCGCCAGCGTGCCCGCTGCACCAGGTCCTTGAACCCATGCTGGCGCCATCAACACCGGAATGTGCGGAACCCGTCGCTGCAAAGCGGTCATCACATCGTGCCAAGCGGCAGCGCCCAGCGATGTCACCACCCCAATGGCACGGGGTTGGGCTGGTAAAGCCCGTTTGTGGACGGGATCAAAAAGGCCTTCGGCTTCGAGCTTGGCTTTGAGGCGCAAAAACTGCTCAAACAAAGCCCCCTGCCCGGCCCTCGCCATCGACTCGACGATCAACTGCAGGTCACCCCGGGCCTCGTAAACCCCCAATCGCCCGCGTACCTCAACCAATTCGCCGTCACGCGGGGCAAAGTCCATCAAGCTGGCAGCACGTCGGAATATGGCGCAGCGGATTTGGCCCGTGTCGTCCTTGATCGAAAAATAACAATGCCCACTGGCTGCGCGCGCAAAGCCCGAAATCTCGCCACGCACGCTGACAGGATTGAACTGACCATCCAAAGAATCAGCAACGGCGCGGCACAGCGCAGAAACTGTCCATGCGCGCGGCGTCAAATCGTTGTTTTCGGACATGGGATGAGGTTTGCTGGGTGTTTTCAACACATTTCAATTGAAAAATCAAGCGGCTCTTGGCAGAGTACTCCACAAGCCAAGGGCGTAGATGGGTTTGAACAGATTTTTAAAAGTTGTCTCAAAAAATTCATGCAAGTCATTGATTTAATAAATAATTTTAATTTTATCGGTTTGAATTTCACCCTCCAGCGCTGTACCTGAGTACTCAAAACTGCACACTTGAAAAAAGTTTTTCACAAAGTTATCCACAGCGGGGCGGTGTCCATCGAATCATGGGTGTTTTCATCCACGCTGCAGTCATGGGTTCACGGATAATCCAGTCCAACATGTCCGTTACTCCTCTCGCCACTTCATCCCAGATGGATCATCTTGTCCTGAGATTTTCACACTTTGTGGATCAAAACGCGCCGGGGAGGCTGTGTTGTTGAACTCTTGGTTGCTCCTGCACTTGCCTAAGGTGTGGCAGTCGCGCAATGGGTTTGCCCGTTTGCTCGTGCCTTTGTCGGTTTTTTACGCCGTTTTGATTTCAATCCGTCAAGGCTTGTACCGCCGCGGCTGGTTTCAAAGTGTCCGTTTGCCGGTGCCAGTGGTGGTGGTGGGCAATGTGGTGGCCGGTGGCGCAGGAAAAACCCCTTTGACCATGGCCATGGTTCAGCACCTTTTGGCCCAAGGTTGGCACCCCGGCGTGGTATCGCGGGGCCACGGCCGACAAACGCAGGAAACGCGCGCTGTATTCCCAAACAGCACAGCCGCAGAAGTGGGCGATGAACCCCTGCTGATCCACCAAAAGACGGGCGTGCCTGTTTGGGTCGGCCCCAAGCGCGCCGATGTCGGTCTGGCTTTGCTTCAAGCACACCCGGAAACCGACATCTTGATCTGCGACGATGGTTTGCAACATTGGGCTTTGGCCCGAGACCTTGAAGTTTGTGTGATGGACGAGCGCGGGATTGGCAACGGTTGGTTGCTGCCTGCGGGCCCCTTGAGAGAGGCCTGGCCCCGAAAAGTTGACCTGTTGCTGCACACAGGCATCAACGAATTGGGGGGTGGATTTCAAGCCCAAAGACAGCTGGCGGACTGGGCGGTGGATGGCCACGGGCAACAGGTGGCGCTGGACAGCCTGAAGGGCCAAGCCGTTGATGCCTTGGCCGGATTGGCCAGACCCGAGGGGTTTTTCAATTTGCTGCGCGACAAGGGTTTGACCCTGCACCAAACCACCCCGCTGCCGGACCACTTTGACTTTGCCGCATGGTCAAAAGCCCCCTTGCAACATCCCTTGCTTTGCACCGAAAAAGACGCTGCCAAGCTTTGGCGACACCAGCCGTTGGCCTTGGCTGTCCCTTTGGAGTTGACACCAGAGCGCGCCTTTTGGTCAGCGCTTGACCAGTTGGTGGGGGCTCTTCCAAAGCGCTGAGACGCGCCCGTTATCATTGCACCATGGATATCAAATTGCTTGAATTGCTGGTTTGCCCAGTCACCAAAGGCCCGCTCAATTTTGACCTCGAGCGTCAGGAATTGCTTTCGCGCAGTGCCCGCTTGGCCTATCCGGTTCGTCAAGGCATACCGATCTTGCTCGAAAACGAAGCGCGCACTTTGAGCGACGAAGAAATCGACAAATTGGCCGCCCTGCGCCCACCGCTTTGAGGCATCAGCATGCAAAAAAGCCCAACAACGTCGCCCTTCACAGTGGTGATTCCGGCTCGCATGGCTTCGAGTCGCCTGCCCAACAAACCGTTGGCCGACATTGCGGGCTTGCCCATGGTGGTTCGGGTCGCGCAACGCGCTGCCCAATCACAAGCCAAACAAGTGGTGGTGGCTGCTGACGATGCACGCATCGTGCAGGCCTGCCAGTTGCACGGGGTGACTGCTTTGTTGACACGCCAAGACCACTTGAGCGGCAGCGACCGATTGGCCGAGGCCTGTCAACTGCTGGGGCTGGGTTCAGACGATGTGGTGGTCAATGTGCAAGGCGATGAACCATTGATCCGCCCAGAACTGATCGACGAAGTCGCCTTTTTGCTGACGCAACGCCCTGAGGCAAGCATGAGCACAGCGGCTCACACCATCGGTTCGCTGCAAGAATTCATGAACCCGAATGTGGTCAAGTTGGTGATGGACGCCCGCCAGATGGCGCTTTATTTCAGCCGAGCACCGATTCCCTGGTGGCGAGATGGCAGCTCCGACGGTTCAATGCAAACTTTGCCCCACCCTGCCCCTTTGAGGCACATCGGGATCTACGCTTATCGGTCAGGCTTTTTGTCACTTTTCCCAAATTTGCTGCCTGCACCCTTGGAAACCATGGAGTCCCTGGAACAGCTCCGCGCTCTGTGGCACGGCCACGGCATTGCGGTTCATTTGACCGATCAAGCCCCCGGCCCCGGTGTCGATACGCCAGAAGATCTCGAGCGCGTCAGGCAACTGCTGAGCTGATGGGCGGGTGTTTTTGCAAGCCCAGAACCCGAAGCGGCTCGTAAGCAAGCTTTGAGGATTGCGTGATATTCTTAAAAAGAGATAGATCTGGTCTTTTGGCCGGACCGACCAAAATAACCACAAACGACAAGGACCTCCCCATGAGACTGATTCTGTTGGGTGCACCCGGCGCCGGCAAAGGCACACAAGCCACATTCATTTGCCAGAAGTTCAACATCCCTCAAATTTCCACCGGTGACATGCTACGGGCTGCGGTCAAAGCGGGAACGCCATTGGGCTTGGAAGCCAAATCCGTGATGGAATCCGGTGGTTTGGTCAGCGACGACCTGATCATCAACTTGGTGAAAGAACGCATCGCGCAAAGCGACTGCGCCAACGGTTTTTTGTTTGACGGTTTTCCCCGCACCATTCCACAGGCCGATGCCATGAAAGCCGCCGGCGTGAAGCTGGACTATGTGCTTGAAATTGATGTGCCTTTTGACGCCATCATTGAACGCATGAGCGGCCGACGCTCACACCCAGCATCTGGCCGCACTTACCATGTCAAGTTCAACCCGCCCAAAGTGGCTGGCATGGACGATGTGACGGGTGAACCTCTGGTTCAACGTGCGGATGACCAAGAAGAGACGGTCAAAAAACGCTTGGATGTTTACAGCGCCCAGACCCGCCCTTTGGTGGACTATTACGCCACTTGGGCACGAAGCGACACAGGCATCGCGCCCAAATACCGTGCCATCAGCGGCACCGGCAGTGTGGAAGACATCACCGCTCGTGTTTTCGGGGCGCTGGCGGCCTGAACCGACTTGCACGATATGCGATATGCGGCAACTGCCGCAGCACCCTGTCTTCAAAGCCCCGTTCAGGGGCTTTGGTGTTTTGTGCCGCCTGTCGACTCTCAATGGAAATTTTTTGTTGAAAGTGCTTGCATTCATCAAAAAGCTGGTTAAAAATACAGTCACTGGATGAAAAAACAGCTATTCAAGGAAACACCATGACTGACAGCCCCAAACTGACCGCACGGCAACAAGAAATACTGGAACTCATCCAGAACACCATTGCCAATACCGGCGCACCTCCTACGCGTGCGGAAATCTCCAACATTCTGGGTTTCAAGTCAGCCAATGCAGCCGAAGAACACCTCAAGGCCTTGGCCAGAAAAGGTGCGATTGAACTGGTCAGCGGCACTTCTCGCGGTATTCGTCTCAAAGGCAGCAACCGCAGCAGTCAACGGGCCAACAGCGACCTTTTCAGCCTGAGTTTGCCCGGGTTGGGCCAACTTTGTCTGCCTTTGGTGGGCCGGGTTGCAGCGGGTTCGCCCATCTTGGCCCAAGAGCACGTTGACCGTTCTTACCAAATCGAGAGCAGCTTGTTTTCGACCCAACCCGACTACCTGCTTCGAGTACGCGGCATGTCCATGCGCGATGCCGGCATCATGGACGGTGATCTTTTGGCGGTCAAATCCACCAAAGAAGTTCGCAGCGGTCAAATTGTGGTTGCCCGGTTGGGCGATGAAGTCACCGTCAAACGCCTCAACAAAACCGCCAGTGGCATTGAGCTTCTCCCTGAAAACCCCGACTACCCCACGATCCATGTTCACCCGGGTGAACCCTTTGACATCGAGGGCTTGGCAGTGGGCTTGATCCGGAACAGCGCCTTGATGTAAAGATTTTGTCTTGCGTACAGGTGGCGGGCGCTGTTGATCAGCCCTGAACGCGAAGACTCTCTTGTGAAATCCTGTCTGTGTCCAACCTCCATGCTTTTGAAAGGTTTCACATGGGAATCGCTCTGCTTGCTCTTTCTGGTTTTTTCAAGGCTTTCTCTGGTTTTAAGCACCCAAAATCGTCACCCAAGCCCCGGTCATCGGGGCGTCTTCACCCCAGTTGGGCCACGAGAACAGCCAGTTGCCCCACATCAGTCACCCAAGTCACGCCATCTGTGCCCAAAACCCCATGCCTCAAGGTATTGAGGGTCCGTGAATCCGGTGATGGACCACAAACCTCAGGGCGAATGGTGATCTCTGGCCGCATGGCCGACGTCTGCGCCGAACTGGATCGGCTGGCAGCACTCGAAATGCGTCAATTAAGCCATTGATTCACAAGACAATGGCAGCGCCATTGTCTTGTCAGCCGTTCAAATCCCTTGATTCACAAGGCACAATGTCGGGCATGAACATTGTGATCCTTGACGACTACCAAGATGTCGTCCGCAAACTTGAGTGCGCCTCCAAACTCGAGAACTATTCCGCCAAGGTCTACACCAACACGATCAAGGGCATCGGACAACTGTCTGTCAGGCTAAAAGACGCTGATGTGATTGTTCTGATTCGCGAGCGAACCGCTCTGAACAAGGCCTTGATCGAGAAGTTGCCCCGCCTCAAATTGATTGCACAGACGGGTCGTGTGGGTGGTCACATTGACTTGGCCGCCTGTACCGAGCGGGGCGTGGCCGTGGCAGAGGGCGTTGGCTCACCCGTTGCACCGGCTGAGTTGACATGGGCTTTGATCATGGCTGCTGCCCGCAGGCTGCCTCAGTACATCAGCAACCTGAAACATGGCGCTTGGCAACAATCAGGTCTTAAGTCCAGCGCCATGCCGACCAACTTTGGCATGGGTACAGTTTTGAAAGGCAAAACACTGGGCATCTGGGGTTACGGAAAAATTGGCCAAATGGTGGCCGGCTATGGACGTGCTTTCGGCATGAATGTCCAAGTCTGGGGCAGTGATGAATCTCGAATTCGCGCCGTCAAAGACGGTTTGACCGCTGCCAGCAGCAGAGAATCATTTTTTGAAAGTGCAGATGTTTTGTCCCTTCACTTGCGCTTGAACGAGGTGACCACAGGCATCGTGACTGCCGAGGACTTGGGCCGAATGAAACCCACGGCGCTCTTGGTTAACACCTCACGCGCTGAACTGATTGAACCCCATGCACTGATTGGTGGCTTGAACCGCGGTCGTCCTGGCTTGGCAGCGATCGATGTTTTTGAGTCAGAACCTATTTTGCAGGGATCGGCCCTTCTCAGGCTGGAGAACTGCATCTGCACACCGCACATTGGTTACGTTGAGAAAGACAGCTATGAGCTTTACTTTGGCACGGCTTTTGACAATGTCGTGAACTACATCAAAGGCACGCCCACCAACATTGTCAACCCGGGTGCTTTGCAAGTTCGTCGCTGAAAGCGGCTTCATAATTGGCTGTTATTGAATTTTTGACTGATTCTTCAGCCTGTCCACCCCCAGTACACAAGAACGACCCAGATCAGGGCTCTCGGCCCTGCTACACAAAATGACCGTTTCATTTCAAAAAGTCGCCGTGATCGGCGCAGGGGCCATGGGCCGGGGCATTGCCCAAATTGCAGCACAAGCGGGTAGCTTGGTTTGGCTGTACGACACCCAACCCGAAGCGATTGCCAAAGCCCGCGACGCAGTTTTTCTGCAGTGGGACAAGCTGCAAGAAAAGGGGCGTCTGTCGGCCGAAGCCGTGGCGGGCCACAAAAGCCGTCTCTTGGGTGCCAGCAGCTTGCAAGATTTGGCCGAATGTGACTTGGTGGTCGAAGCCATTGTCGAAAAGCTTGAGATCAAGAAAAGTCTGTTCACCGATCTGGAAAAAGTGCTGACGCCCGCGGCAGTCTTGGTGACGAACACTTCATCGCTGTCGGTCACAGCCATTGCTGCGGCTTTGCAACGCCCAGCACAATTTGCGGGTTACCACTTCTTCAATCCCGTGCCGCTCATGAAAGTGGTTGAGGTGATTGCAGGCCTCAAAACCGATCCGGCTGTGTGCGAGCGCCTGACCGAGTTTGCCCGCCAAATGGGCCACACGCCCGTGCAGGCTCAAGATACTCCCGGCTTCATCGTCAACCACGCAGGCAGAGGTTACGGCACTGAGGCGCTTCGCATTGTCAGCGAAGGTGTGGCCGATTTCGCCACCATCGACCGCATCTTGCGCGACCAGGTGGGGTTCAAACTCGGCCCCTTCGAACTGTTTGATTTGACGGCGCTAGATGTCTCGCACCATGTGATTGAAGCGATCTATCACCAGTATTACGAAGAACCTCGCTACCGCCCCAATGTCATCACCGCCCAACGCTTGGCCGGTGGCGTGGTCGGTAAAAAAGTGGGCGAAGGCTTTTACAAATACGTGGATGGTGCCGCGCAAGTGCCCGCCGAACCACCGGTGCCTGTGATAGAGGATATGCCTCCGGTCTGGGTCTCTCCCCGTGCTGCACGCCGCATGGAATTGCTGCAGATCTTGAAAAACCTCGGCGCAAAAATCGAAACCGGTGCCTCGCCCTCCCCAGAGGCCCTCACGATCGTCGCACCTTTGGGCTTTGACATCACCACCGTGGCCGTGGTGGAGCGCCTGGATCCGGCCCGCACCGTGGGCATTGACATGTTGTTTGACGATGGCGCGACCAAGCGCCGCGTGCTGGCCACCAACCCCGCTACCCGTGCCGATATGCGCGACGCCGCCCATGCTTTGTTCGCTCGCGACGGCAAAGCGGTCTCCGTGATCCGCGACAGCGGTGGCTTTGTGACTCAGCGCGTTGTGGCAACCATTGTCAACATCGCGTCCGACATCTGTCAGCAACGCATCTGCAGCCCGCAAGACTTGGAAACCGCCGTCACGCTGGGCCTGGCTTACCCCATGGGTCCACTGGCCATGGGCAACCGCTTGGGGCCTGACAGCATCCTTGAAGTCTTGTTCAACCTCCAAACTGTTTATGGAGACCCACGCTATCGCCCCAGCCCTTGGTTGCGCCGCCGTGGGGCGATTGGGCTGTCCTTAATGCACACAGAAGACTGATAACTTTGCGGGACAGATCTTTAGCTCTGTCCTAATCTGATGACTTTGCGGGACAGATCTTTAGCTCTGTCCCGAACTGATTAAGAAACAAGATGACCGCCCAATTGCTCAGCACCAGCGAAGGCCAGACACTGATCCTGACCCTCAGCAACCCCGAGTTTCGCAACGCCCTCGGCCCAGAGATGTATGCCGCAGGCGTCGAAGCCCTGAGCGTGGCCGAATCCAGCGCCGATGTGCGCAGCGTTGTGATCACGGGTGCCAATGGCGTTTTCAGTGCAGGCGGCAATTTGCAGCGCCTGCAAAACAACCGGCAGTTGCCGCCCGAGCACCAAGCACAAAGCATAGAAGGCCTGCACAACTGGATAGAAGCCATTCGCACCTTCCCCAAGCCCGTGATCGCGGCTGTTGAAGGGCCTGCTGCGGGTGCAGGTTTTTCTTTGGCGCTGGCTTGCGACATGATCGTGGCCGACCGCAACAGCGTGTTTGTGATGGCCTACAGCTCGATTGCCTTGTCGCCCGATGGTGGTGGCAGTTGGAGCTTGTCTCGCGCCATGCCGAGGCAGTTGGCCACTGAGTTGCTGATGTGCGGTGAACGCATCGGGGCCGAGCGCCTGCAACAACTGGGCGTGGTCAACCGTTTGGCCGATGCGGGCCAAGCCATGCAGCAGGCTTTGGACCTGTGCCAGCACATCAATGCGCGCGCGCCCAATGCCCTGGCCAGCATCAAAGAATTGATGTCGGATGCGGATGGAAGCAGTTTGAATGCCCAGCTGGCACGCGAGCGCGACCACTTTGTCAAAAATCTGCACCATGCCAATGCCGGCATCGGCATTTCTGCTTTTTTAAACAAGCAAAAACCTCAATACAACTGAGTCGACTGGTCCCCCAGGCGACAAAAATTCGATCACCAGTCACTCAAAGGACAGAGCATGGACGAACCGATTCTGACAATGGAGGAAAGAGAAGCGATCAACAATGGTCGTTGGTTCTCCACCCTTTCTCCCTCACTTCGTCACGACATACTTCGATGCGCTTACGTCAAACGCCACAAAGACGGCGACATGCTGGCAGCACGCGGCGATCCACCCGAGCAGTGGTTTGCCTGTGCCAAGGGCGCAGTGCGCGTGAGTTCAACATCGGTGTCGGGCAAACAGATCACACTGACCTATGTGGAGCCGGGCATCTGGTTTGGCGATGTGTCGATCTTCGACGGAGACCGGCGCACACACGACTGTTATGCACACGGAGACACCACCACCTTGAACGTGGCCAAGGCCGACTTCAAGAAGATCCTGTCGCAGCACGTGGAGTTTTACGATGCCATGCTTCGTTTGCATGCACGTCGCATTCGCCAACTCTACGGCTTGGTCGAGGACCTCAACACCCTGCCCTTGCGGGCCCGGCTGGCCAAACAGCTCAACCATCTGTTACGCAGCTACGGCGTGCCGAGTTTGTCAGACGCCAAGGCGATCCGCATCAGCTTGCAGTTGGCCCAGGAAGAGCTCGCACAGTTGTTGGGTGCATCGCGCCAACGCGTCAACCAAGAACTCAAGCAGATGGAGCGCGAACAAATCATCCGCATCGAGCCCGGTGGCTTGGTGGTGCTGGACCGCGACGCACTCCTGCTGATCGTGAATGCGGACCACTGATCCAGTCAGACCATTCAAAATTTCCGCTCCCAACAGCGGCAACAGACTTAGAACGGGTCAACCCATGAGTGATTTTGACCATTTTGTGGGGACCCGGCCTGTCACGGGTTCTCACGCCTTTGATATCCCTGCCTTAGAGGCTTGGCTCAGCGCAAAACTCCCCGGCTTTACGGGCCCCTTGAGCGTGGAAATGTTCAAGGGTGGTCAGTCCAATCCCACCTACAAGCTCATCACCCCATCGCGCCAATACGTGATGCGGGCCAAGCCCGGCCCGGTGGCCAAGCTGCTGCCCTCGGCTCACGCCATCGAGCGCGAATTTGCTGTCATGCAGGGCCTTCATGGCACCGATGTGCCAGTGGCCCAGATGCATGTGCTGTGCGACGACGAGTCCATCATTGGCCGTGCGTTTTATGTCATGGATTTTGTGCCCGGCCGTGTGCTCTGGGACCAATCACTGCCGGGCATGACGCCCTCTGAGCGTGGTGCGATTTACGACGAGATGAACCGCGTGCTGGCGGCGCTGCACAAGGTTGATGTGGCCAAACAAGGCTTGGCCAGCTACGGCAAACCTGGCAACTACATTGAGCGCCAGATTGGCCGCTGGAGTAAGCAATACGCAGCGTCCATCACTCAGCCCATTCCCGAGATGGATCAGCTGATTGAATGGTTGCCGAAAAACATTCCTGACAGTGCCAAAGACGAATCTTTGGTGGGCATTGTGCACGGTGACTACCGGCTCGATAACCTGATGTTCCACCCCACTGAAGCCCGCGTTCTGGCCGTGCTTGACTGGGAGCTGTCCACATTGGGTCACCCTTTGGCCGATTTCAGTTACCACTGCATGGCTTGGCACATCAGACCGGGCACTTTCCGAGGGATTGGCGGGCTCGACTTGGCCGGACTGGGCATTCCGTCTGAGGCCGAATACATTCGCCGCTACTGTGAGCGCACCGGATTCACAACGCCCGAGGCATTGGCGAAAGACTGGAACTTCTACCTGGCCTACAACATGTTCCGAATTGCGGCCATCTTGCAGGGTATTGCCAAACGCGTCGAAGACGGTACCGCTTCCAGCGAGCAAGCCAAAACCTCAGGTGCAGGCGCACGGCCCATGGCCGAATTGGCTTGGCGATTTGCCTGCCAAGCCTGATTTCTTTTTACAAAACCGCAACCCCAACCCTCAGGAGAGAGACCATGGATTTCCAGTACACCCCCAAGGTCAAAGACATGCAAGCGCGCTTGCTGGCCTTCATGGACGAACACATCTACCCCAACGAAGCCCGCTTCTTTGCTGAAATCGCCGAGAACCGTGCCAAAGGCAATGCCTGGGTGCCTACCAAAATCGTCGAGGAACTCAAACCCAAAGCCTTGGCCGCTGGTTTGTGGAACCTGTTTTTGCCCAAATCGACCCGCGCCCCTCAGGGACTGTCTAATTTGGAATACGCGCCGCTGTGTGAAATCATGGGCCGTGTGCCGTTTGCCGCAGAAGTGTTCAACTGTTCAGCGCCAGACACTGGCAACATGGAAACGCTGGAGCGTTACGCCAGCGAATCGCTGAAAGACGAGTGGCTCGAACCCCTGCTGCGCGGCGAGATCCGCTCAGCCTTTTTGATGACAGAACCCGATGTGGCCTCTTCTGATGCCACCAACATCGAGTGCGAAATTCGCCGTGAGGGCAACGAATACGTGATCAATGGTCGCAAATGGTGGTCGTCCGGTGCGGGCGACCCACGTTGCGCGGTGTACATTGTGATGGGCAAAACCAACCCCGATGCTGGCCGTCACGAGCAGCAGTCCATGATTGTGGTGCCCGCCAACAGCAAAGGCATTACTGTCGTGCGCGCTTTGTCGGTGTTTGGTTACGACGATGCGCCGCACGGCCACATGGAGGTCTTGCTCAAGAACGTCCGCGTACCTGCCGAGAACATCTTGCTCGGCGAAGGTCGTGGCTTTGAAATTGCGCAGGGTCGCCTGGGGCCAGGCCGGATCCACCACTGCATGCGCACCATCGGCATTGCCGAGCGCGCCTTGGAGTTGATGTGCAAACGCCTGAATGAACGCGTGGCATTTGGCCGCGAAGTGGCTCGTCAGACCGTGTGGCAAGAGCGCATCGCGGAGTCGCGTTGCATGATCGAGCAGGCCCGCCTGCTGACCCTCAAGGCCGCTTACATGATGGACACCGTAGGTAACAAAGTTGCCAAGGCCGAGATTGCCATGATCAAGATCGTGGCGCCCAACATGGCCTGCCAGATCATCGACTGGGCCATTCAGGCCCACGGTGGGGGTGGTGTGTCACAAGACTTCCCTCTGGCCTATGCCTACGCTCATCAGCGCACTTTGCGCTTGGCCGATGGCCCAGACGAGGTGCACCGCAACTCGCTGGCCAAGCTGGAACTGGCCAAGCAGTTGGCGGTTCCCGGCGACATGGGCATGCCCATCACCCGAGGCAGTTGAAGCATGTAGGCCCACCTTGTGATGGCCGCTAACCTGTTAGAGGCCTGTTGCAAGGCGGGGTCTAGATTTTTGCGACGAAGGTCACGAAAAACCTGCGTTTGGGGGTTAGAATATCGAAGTCGGAGCGTAGCGCAGCCTGGTAGCGCATCTGCTTTGGGAGCAGAGGGTCGCGAGTTCGAATCCCGCCGCTCCGACCATTTATTCAATGCCCAACCAGCGCATTGACACCGTTGATTCAACAATAAAGGCCCACTCTAGGGCCTTTTGTGTTTTAACTGCCCGTAGCTCAGTTGGATAGAGCAACAGCCTTCTAAGCTGTGGGTCACAGGTTCGATCCCTGTCGGGCAGACCAATTCTTCTTGCACATAAAAAAAGCCCCATCAAGGGGCTTTCGTTACGCGGCATGTTGACATCAGTTGGCGTAGCTTCTGACGGGCTGGGTTTGACTCAACAAACTGGGCAAAGTTTGCCAAGCCTGAGCGATATCTTGTATCAAGCTTTGAACTTCTTCCAGAACCGACAAATCGTTGTAAGCGTTGACGTGAAACAACCTGCGGGTGACATAAGCGTAAAGCTCATTGAGGTTTTGAGCCAATTCACCACCACGCTCAAAATCGAGCGCGCCTTGCAAGCCCACCACGATTCGACCAGCCCGCGACAAGGCCTTGGATTTTTCCTCTATGGCATTGTTCTGAATATGGCCCTTTGCAGACGCGAGACTCTCTGTCAAACCATCAAACAACATTTGAATGAGTTGGATGTTGTCTGCAGTGGCGACCCCAGTGACCACTTGAACAGAGCCGTAGCTTTCAGCAAATTTGGAATAAGCACGCATGGAAAAAACCCTTAACAACTTCAGTACTAAGAGAATCGACCCGGCAGGAAGAAACTTGAGCGGAAAATTGTGGGGTAAAGGAGCCTGCGAAGAACCATTTTCAATGGTTCCTGCAACCAAGACTCAAACAGTCGTCGTCAGACTGTGCCCGTGGCATCAGCCTTGAGCCCTGAATCATCGGGCATGAGCCACTCTGACAAAGGACTGGAGATGTCCAGCTGAGCTTTGGAATAAAGATAATGACCCGCCTCATCCAAAGCATTTCTCAGGGGACCCCAATTGGCCTCGGGCGTTTGAGCGGCTTGTACACCACACTGGTAAATGGCGCTGGCTTGGGCGGGCGGAATCCACGACTCAACAGTGCCGGCCGATGTTGTGATTTGACGTGTGTTTTTAGGCTCGCCTGCCATGCCGCGCTGACTGTCTTTAAAACCTTCTCTGTACAAGGCTTCGACATGTTTGGACAAAACCACTTGGTATGGACCCTGCAGATCAAACAAGGCAAGAGGGTCTAAGCTTGTGTCTGAACGTCCTGTCATGGAGTCCCAAAGTTTTTTAGATGAAAGTCCCAAAAATGGCAATGGAGTAAGAGGCGCCGTGCTTTGTTGTTGGACGTTAGAAAGGACTTGACGCGTCTCTTTTTCGATGGTGTTGACCCTGTCAATCAGGTAAATCACCAAAACCAAGATGACCAATAAACCAATGGCCATGAGTGCGTTCATCAAAGCGTCCATGGCGTCAGCGAACGTCTACCTCGGGATCTGTCGGTGAACTCAGCGAGCCTTCTTCTCCCGACTCCAGTGCTTCTTGCGATGCCAATTCTTCCCTCAAAAAGGCCATCACCTGAAAGGGTTCTTTGAGACGCAGATCGTAGTAACTGATCTGGTTGGCCAAGGCCTGCATGGCCTCAATGGCTTTGTCTGCTGTCAATTCCATTTTTTGGTAACGCGCACCGAGTCCAAAAGCCTCTACAGCGTGTTCTTCGGGCAAGTACACGTAAATATCGGCTTCGCCAGCGCGTATTTTTTGAAATTTTGAAGGCAGTGGCAAATCGGGAGCGGGTTTACCGTCCATCAAAGCCAAATTGGCCTGCTCTTGCCAACGGGCGGTTTGTTCGGCGCCCGCAATGAAGGTTTTATCCAAATGCGCCCGGCAAAGCATGCCCATTCGCATGCGCACAATCCGTGCATCGTGCGTGTCGGACTTCAGACTCACAACTTTTTCATATGCTGCAACCGCCCGCTTCATTTCTTCAGCGGGATTGTTTTTGTTAAAAAAACCGAGCATATTAATTGATATTTTTAAATCTATGAGATTTGCAGATTTTGCCGTAATTTCTTAACAACCGCAGAAAGAATTTGACTTATTCTGGATTCACTGACCCCCAGAACTTCACCGATTTCCTTGAGGTTCAATTCCTCAACGTAATAAAGTGACATCACCAAGCGCTCCCGCTCGGGTAATTGGTCAATGGCCAGAACCACCGCCTCCATGAACTCAGCTTCTTCGACCATGACCTCTGGTTGCATGGATGAGTCCGCTGGCATGCTCATGACCTCATCCGTCACCACTTCCATGGAAAAGGTTTCAAAGCGCTTGGCTTGTCCGCGTTCCCGGTGAAACTCTTCGATGTCTTTGCCCATGAACAAAGCCAATTCGGACTGAGAAGGTGCACGTCCCAGCTCTGCCGCCAACACGTGTACCGCTTCGTTTTCACTTTTGTTGAAAGCCACTGCCGATCTGGGCAAAAAAGACTGACGTCTGACTTCGTCCAAAATAGCGCCACGGACCCTGCTCAGGGCAAAGTGCTCAAATTCAAAACCCTTGGTGGGGTCAAACGAGCGTGCCGCCTCAATCAGGCCCACCATGCCTACCTGAACCAGCTCATCGAGCTCCATGAAGGGTGGGAGTCGGGCTTTCAAATGAACCGCCACCCGCTTGACCATGGCCATGTGGTCCAAGATCAGGGACTCATGGCGATTTTCGGCCTGTTGGTAATGAGAAATGGTATGGGCCACTGTCACCCCCTTGGCTGCGAGACGCGCAGGATGCGTTCGGAGAAAAACTGCATCCGTCCGGACGGGCCATCCGCGGGTGGCAGGGCGTCAATGGCCTCGGCCAATCCCCGGAAATCACGTGAAGCGGCACAGCCCGGCGCAAATTCCATCACTGAAGTGTATTTACGGAGTGATTGCAACACCATTTCATCGGCCTCAATCGATTGCAGAAATTTGACCGACACACCCAGAAACCGGTTGCACACGTCATTCAGACGTCTGTGCAATTGGCGTCCTTCCTGGACACCAGAGACCATGTTGGGGATCAGGTAAATTTCATCGAGGGATTGCTCTGTGGCCATCACCTTGATCAAACCATAGGCGTCTGCAATGGACGAGGGCTGGTTGCACACCACCACAAATCGGCGCTGGCATGCCGCCATGAATTCCAAAACAGCTGGCGCGATACCGGCCGCCACATCCACCACCAAATAATCAACAGGCTCTTGCAGGCTGTCAAAAGCACGGACCATGTTGGCGATTTGGATCGAATCCAGTGCGGCGATGTCGCGCAAACCTGAAGCACCTGGCACCAAACGAACGCCCTGCTTGGTGGTCACAATGACTTCTTCCAGTGACTTTTCGCCCGTCAAAACATGGCTGATGTTGAAAGGCGCATGAGCACCCAATGCAATCTGCGCATTGGCCATTCCCAAGTCACCATCCATCAACATCACTTTGTGACCACGCATGCACAAGGCCACGGCCATGTTGATGGCAACGGTGGTTTTGCCTGCCCCACCCTTGCCACTTGCGACGCCAATCACTTGAGGAAACTTGAAATCCATGTTGCCGCTTCCTATGCTGATGGTGTTGGATTGGATCGGATACGTGATCGAGCCGAGAGACCTGAGCCCATCAGCGTAGGGATTTCAATATCATCGGAAACCACTGGTTTGGCTTTGACCTTGGCCTTCACTTTGGGCTTGCCATCCAAAACGGCGACCTCTTCACTGGTTGGAGCAGTATAAGCCGCAGGAACAACCGTTTTTTTGCGCGTCACAGCACGTTTAGGCGTGTCCGCTAAAACCGCTGGAACAGACTCAGTCATCGGGTTCACACCCAACATCGGAGCAATGGGTGACAACGCCAAGGCCACCAATTGTGAGGGCTCAAAACACTGCGCTGGTATAGAAATTCGACTGTCTCCCGCCACCGAGGAGACGGGCAGATTGTTTTCAGTCAAACCTTGCAACAAAGCCCATGGGTGAGCTGCTTCGTCCATCTTACTCAGCATCAATGAAGTCCACGATGTCACGGATTTTTGTAAGATTTTATGCACGCTGCTCACTGTCGCATCAACGGGTAAAACAGCATGGCGAAACACTTGCGGGCAATTCAACTGCAAGAGTGCGGCTTGTGTTCCGAAATCTGCTCCGCAAGTATCGATCCACACTGTTTTGCCCTGCAAATCCTCCAACAATGTATTGAGCATGGCGGCGTCTGCCACACGGAAGCAGTCAACGCCCGATTGCGAAGCCAACAACTGCATCTGAGCCCAAGCACCGGGACGGTGGTCAGCAAAGCTCACCATGGCCTGTTTTTCTGGGCCAGCCCTTTGGGCCGAGGCCAAAGCCAGACGACCCACCATGGATGTTTTGCCAGATCCGGAAGGTCCACACAAAGCGTGTGCTACCGCAGGCTGCAACTCATAATCCGGACGTTTTAAAGAGGTGGTCAATAGCCGCTGCATGACCACCATGGCCTCATCCTTGCTGTCCAAGGTCTGAATGCTGTCGGTCAACAGCGCCCTCAATGCAGCGGGAACGCCCGCTTCATTCATGGCCAAGAGTATGGTCTGAATTTCTGGCGAGAGTCTCAAGCCATCTTGCCAAGGCTGCATTTGACGCGACAAAGTGAACTCTTTGCGCAATGACGCCATCTCTTGCCGCAACATGTCCACAATCTCCAAACTTCTCTGGCTCTCGTGGGCGCTGTTCAAGCGTTCGCCATTTGTGACAGGTGGCAAGGCTGACACAGCCGTTGAGCTTGTCTGATTTGTTTTGAGTTCTGGCAACCCGTCTTCCGATACACCGATCTCCTGCTCCAAATTGACTTCGTCGAGCAATTGGGAAAACGGCACAAAGGGCATCTGAGCTTTGGATGTCGATGAAGATTCAGTGGTCGGCAAAGACGGGACGGCATCAGGCGACACCGCAGGATCGACATCGGTGGCGACGATCAACTCGATTTGATTGTCCAACCGTTGGCTCGAAATGATGAGAACGTCACTGCCATACAACTGAATGGCTTTTTCGTTGGCCGAACGGCTGTCACGAGCCAAAATGCGTTTGAGTTCCATGGTCTATCAAGCCTTGTTCGCTGAGGGGTTGTTTCTAGGGTCGGCGTGCACGGTGTTGATCACCTTGACGGGCTGGTCATCTGGGATTTCGCTGTAGGACAGCACCGTCAAATCGCTCACCCGATAACGCACGGCCTTGGACATCCAAGGACGTATGGCCGGCGAAACCACCAAAACGGCAGGCAGGCCCTGCTCCTCGGTGGTTCGTGTGCTGTCGCGCAATGCGGCAAACAGGCTTTCTGCCAAAGCCGGCTCCAACACCATGCCTGCAGAACCGTTGTTCTGCTGCAAGACATTGTGCAAAAGTTGCTCTAATTGCGGATCCAATGTCAAGACAGACAGGGTATCCCGACTCTCCAACAGGCCTTGCACAATCATCCGGCCCATCTTTGGGCGAATCAGTTGCGCCAATTGATCTGGATCTTGCGTGCGACCGCAGACCTCGGTCAAAGCCTCCACCACGCTGCGCATGTCACGGATAGGGACAGACTCTTGCAAAAGGTTTTGTAAAGTCCTGGTCACTACGCCCAATGAGAGCTTTCCCGGCACCAGTTCTTCGACCAATTTGGGAGATTTCAGGGCCAATTTATCGAGCAATTTTTGCGCCTCATCATGGCTGAGCAATTCGGAAGCGTTTTCTCTCAAAACTTTGTTCATGTGCGTGGCAATGGCGGTACTGGGGTCAACAACGGTGTACCCCAGTGCACGGGCCTGATCCCGCCATGCAGGCTCAATCCAGACGGCCTCTAAACCGAACGCGGGCTCTTTGGTCGCTTGCCCCTCCACCTTGCCGTAAACTTTGCCAGGGTTGATGGCCAACTCTCGGCCGACTTTGACCTCGCCCCGGCCACGCACCACACCGTTGAGAACGATGTGATAAGCATCGGGCTCCAGGTTCAGTGCATCCCGAATGCGCACGGGCTGAACCAAGAAACCTAACTCAGCCGAGAGTTTTTTGCGCACACCCTTCACACGGGTCATCAACTGCCCGCCCGACTCCACGTTGACCAGCGGAATCAGACCGTAGCCGATTTCTAGACCGATCAAATCGACCTGCTCCACATCGTCCCAATCGAGCTCTTTAGGCGCCGTATTGAGCGCTGCAGGTGGCGCAGCTACCCCCTGCTCCAACAGTATTTGCTTGCGCATCACCATGAAGCCAACGCCAGCGGTGGCCGCTGCCAAGGTCAAAAAAACCATGTGCGGCATGCCCGGAACCAAGCCCATCACCATCAAAATACCAGAGGAGATGAACAAGGCGGGAACGTTGGACAGTTGAGTGCTGGCCTGTTCAGTCATCGACTCGGATGTGGTCACCCGCGTCACAATGATCGCCGTGGCCAAGGACATGAACAAGGCTGGAATTTGAGCCACCAGGCCATCGCCAATGGTCAGCAACACATAGATACGGCTTGCTTCACCCACAGGCAGATCATGCTGGCCGATACCAATCGCCAAGCCGCCCACAATGTTGATGATCAAAATCAACAAGCCGGCCAAAGCATCACCGCTCACAAACTTTGAAGCACCATCCATGGAGCCAAAAAAGTCGGATTCCTGCGCCAATTCTTCTCTGCGTTTTTTGGCGGTTTCTTGATCGATGACGCCTGCGTTCAAGTCCGCATCGATCGACATTTGCTTGCCTGGCATCGCATCCAAGGTGAATCGGGCGTTGACCTCTGAGACCCGACCAGCGCCTTTTGTCACCACGAAAAAGTTAACAATCATCAAGATCACGAAGATGATGAAACCCACGACATAGTTGCCGCCGATCACAAACTCACCGAAAGCGGCAATCACTTTTCCGGCTGACTCTGGACCTTCATGACCGCTGACCAACACCACTCGAGTGGACGCCACGTTCAAAGCCAAACGCAGCATCGTGGCAAACAACAAAACGGAGGGAAAGGATGAAAACTCCAAAGGCTTTCGCGTTCCAATGGCAATCATGATGACGACCAAGCCAATCATGATGTTGAACGTGAACAAAATGTCCAGCAGC
This sequence comes from Limnohabitans sp. Rim8, assembly GCF_943326455.1. Taxonomy (NCBI): domain Bacteria; kingdom Pseudomonadati; phylum Pseudomonadota; class Betaproteobacteria; order Burkholderiales; family Comamonadaceae; genus Limnohabitans; species Limnohabitans sp. Rim8. The sequence goes on along the minus strand of NZ_CALPTI020000005.1, from coordinate 96,769 downwards.
AACGGCGGCAAAGGCACCACCAACATGGCCATGATCAACAAGACCAAAGCCGGCAAGCCCAAGCCTGCCAATTGAAAGCTGGAAAGGTTCTGCCGAATCGCTGACAGGCTCAAAGTGTTCATGAAGTGATGGAATCAAACAAGGCGAAAAGGTGTGGGTTTTTCAACACCTTCAAGCAAGTCGCGTGCCACATTGCCCTGCCTTGATCACAGACTTTTGACATGCTGCCCACAAAACTGGTGCGCAAATTGCTGTGTCTGTAACGAAGGCGTTCAGCGGCAATGCATTGCCGCTACCCAGAAAGTACAAAACCACCCTTACCTACCCGTTGAAGTGTGAATCCCATGATCCTGACACCCATTGAAATTTCTACGCCCTCGCAAAGAAGCAGCACGCTCGAAAACAACCCGAGTGGCCCCGAACAATCTTCCAAAAATAGTACCCATGAATTCGGTTTTGTCATGAACACGCTTCAAAATCGTCAATCCGGCACCGAACCAACAAGCTCGACCGAAGAGTCTGTCACGCCCTATCTGACCACCTCGGATACTTTGACTGAACAGGCCCTGACCGACATGCTGAACCTGACGCCATCGACGGGCCATGCAGGTGAGGCCATGCTGCTGACAGCCACCCATCTCGGGCCACATTTGCAAGTCATCACGCCACAAACGGCCGCACCAGAAGGCCAAAGTTTGGAGGTTTTCGCACGCTCCCAAGGCCTCGATGAGGCGGCTCTGCAGTGGTTGATGCGCACATCCATGACCACCATGACCACGAGCACTGGCTCTGCAGATTTGGCTGCTGCTGGCACTGCTGGAATCATGGGTGACGTCCCAGCTGGCGTCGCAACGGGTGTCGTATCTGGCGTCGCAACTGGCGTCATATCTGGCGCACCAGCCGGCATGGCTAACCCCTTGTCTGGAGACCTGACAGGATCCAACAAGGCCATCAGTACCCAAGAGTTGCTGTCCTCCTTATCACCACAGTTGAGGACCGATACAGGATCAATCCCGAGTCAGAACCTGAGCGCGGTACAAAGCACTGCCAATGAAATAAATTCTTTAGAAATAAATTTTCCAGAAGAAGTTGCTCAAATAACACACACCCAATTGAAGCTTCACCCCTCGGTGGAACAGCTGACTGCTTCATCGGCATTGGCAGCTGGTGTGACCAGCGCTTCAGATTGGCTGTTGGGCAACACCCTCGCGGTCAATGGGATCAAAACAAATGGCTTCATCAAAACAGATTCATCCTCCACAACTTTGGACTTGGGTGCGCTTGTACAAGCAGACATGCAAGGGACTCTGGAATTAATGGCCATGGACAGTTTTGCTTCAGGCCAAGAGTCAAACCCTCAAGGACAAGGCAGCCATAACGGCAGAGCAGACTCCAACCCTGCCCCTCGCACCGAAGCCATAACCAACCCGTCAAGCTTGACCGAGCAAGACAGCGCCCAAAGACGCGAAAACATCAGCACCCTGGCCGAGAAAATGGGCCAAGCCGTGGGACAACGGATTTTGTCCGAGCTTGAACGTGGGCAATGGCACCTCAAACTGTCACTTCGTCCGGCCACACTGGGCCATATTGAAGTAGAAATGCGCATGCGCAGTGGTGAAATGGATGCCGTATTCACCGCGCCACAGGCCTTGACCCGCGAACTACTGAATGAAGGTATGTCCAAACTCAAAGACACCCTGAATCAAATGGGCATGGATGTTGCTTCACTCAAAGTAGACGATGGGCAAAGCCGTCAACGTGGCGGAGAGTCGACACCTGAACGGCAAGCCCAACTCAAGGACAATGCACCCACCGAATCGGCGGATGCGCCAGTGTCACCAACCGTTGTATCCAAAAACAAAATGGGCACCGATGGCTGGGATGTGCTGGTGTAAGCAATATTCAAGAAGGAATCAACATGGCTGATGAAGAAATTGAAGTCGAAGGCAAAAAGAAATCTCCTCTCATCAAGATCATCGTGATTGCCTTGGTGGCCATCTTGTTGCTGGTAGGCACCGTGGTCGGCACCTTGTTTGTGACCGGGTTTTTTGACAAAAAAGACACCGTTGCAGCCGAAGAAGCCCTGAAAAACCTCGAAAGCGGTGCGGCCAACAAGGCAGGCGCCTCTGCTGCAGATGCGGCCCCACAAAAAGTGGCCAAAGAATCACCCGAGCTCCAGCGCTTTGAAAACAGCTACATGGAGCTGGAAAAGCCACTGGTTTCCAACCTGACCAATACCCGCAAGGTGATCCAGCTCAACCTGGCCATCATGACCCACTACGACGAACGGGTTTTCAAGAACGCCAAAAAACATGAGTTTGCTCTGCGCTCGGTGGCATTGGATGTCATGCGCCAAATGACTGAGGCCGACCTGGCCAAACCCGAATTTCGCAAAGATCTGGCAGCCAAAATCCGCGAAGAGATGAACGGTATTCTTCAGAAGTACGAAGACTTCGGCGGCATTGAAGAAGTCTATTTCACCAGCTTTGTGGTTCAGTGAACACCTAGAAGTTAAAGCAGTGCATTGACCATGTCTGATACCCAACCCCTGTTGTCCCCTGAAGAATTGGCCGCTTTGTCGGCGAGCCTCAGTGACGGCACACTGGACAGCCAACCCGGCTACAACGTGGATGTCCAAGTTCGCAAGCACGACTTGGCTGCCGAAGACAGCAGTTTGGGCGTGAACGTCGCCTCATTGGACATGATCAATGAGCGGTTCATTCGCATGTTCCGTTTGGGCATGCTGGAGGTGCTGCGCACCAGCCCCCGCATGAACCCCACCCGAACCCAAATGGTTCGCTTTGGGGACTATGTCAAAGAACTCAAAGCGCCCTTGTCAGTGAACATTGTTCGCATGAGCCCCTTCCGTGGCTATGCCATGGTGGTCATTGAACCGACTGTGGTGTTCAGTTCTCTGGACAGCTTTTTTGGTGGCTTCGGGCGTGGCGTAGGTCAACTGCCTGCGGGGCGACTATTTACCCCGACTGAAAGCCGCATCATCAAGATCATCTTGCAGGTTTTCTTTCGTTCTTACAAAGAAGCATGGGCACCGCTGACCCCTGTGGATTTTGAGCACGTCAGCTCAGAGATCAATCCCCAATTTGCACAAATCGTGGATGAAAACGATTTGGTGATTTTGTGCCGCTTTGAATCCGAAATCACTTCGCAAGGCTCCGGCTTTGTCGACATGGTCATTCCTTATGTGGCCCTTAAACCCGTGCGCGATCTGTTGCGCAGCCGCGTTCAAACCGGCGATGGCAACGAGGATTCAGACAAAGTCTGGCGTGAACAACTCACGGATGCCGTGCATGACGCCGAATTGGAAATACAAATCCTGCTGGGCAAACTCAGCGTTTCACTCAGCCAGCTTCAGTCCATGCAACCGGGTGACATCCTGCCCTTCAAAAAGTCCGACTTTGCCCGCGCCATGATCGAAGACATGCCGGTCTACGACGTCGAAATCGGTGCCATGGGCAGCCAAGTGGCCGTCAAAATTGTCAACGCCGTCAGCCCCAACACACCGGCCTGATCTCCATTTCAAGGACCTCCCATGAGCGAAATCACCGATCAAAACGAACCCCAGCTTGACGCCAGCGACAAGGGCCAGATACACACCGATGTCTTGCAAAACATACCGGTCACCTTGTCGATTGAAGTCGGGCGTGCACAGATCAAAATCAGAGATTTGATGCGATTGACACAAGGCAGCGTGGTCGAACTCGATCGCATTGCGGGTGAACCCCTGGATCTCTTGGTCAACAACACCGTCGTCGCTCAAGGCGAAGTGGTTTTGGTCAATGACCGCTATGGCATCCGTTTGACGCGGGTTGTTCCTGCCTCTGAGCGTTTAGACAACCTCTGATCTTGATCACCTGCCCAACATGAACACCGGATGGACATTTTTCGACTGGCTGCAATATGCACTCAGCTTCGCCTTGGTCATTGGTTTGCTGCTGGCCTTGCTTTGGACTTTGCGAAAAATGCAAAACGGCTCGACCATGTTGCGCAAAAAAAGCCAACGCATGCACACGGTTGAAACCCTTTCAGTAGGCCCTCGGCAAAAAATCTTGCTCATTCAAGTGGATGGTCAAGACGTGTTGGTGGGTGTGACAGCGCACCAAATGACCGCCCTTTCCCCTTGGCCTGGCTCCATGGCCATGCCAACTGACCTCTCCAAAGAAACCCCGCCATGAAGCGCCACCTCAGCCTTGGGCTGATCCTGACCTTGGTATTTGGTCTCTTGCCCATCCTGGCGCAAGCTGCACCCGAGCTGCCCGCCATCACCGCCACCAACACCGCTCGCGGCACGCAGTACAGCCTGACACTGCAGCTGTTGGCCTTGATGACGACCTTGTCGGTCTTGCCATCTTTGTTGTTGATGATGACCGCTTTTGTGCGCATCGTGATCGTGATGTCCTTGCTGCGCCAAGCCTTGGGCACCGGCCAAACGCCACCCAACATGGTCATCGTGGGCTTGTCCCTGTTCTTGACCCTGTTTGTCATGACCCCAGTATTGACCGAGGTCTACCAAACCGCTTTGCTGCCTTATATGAACCAAGGCTTGAGTTTTGACAAAGCACTGGCCGCCGCCGAAAAACCCATTCGGGCATTCATGCTGCTGCAAACCCGTGAAGACGACATCGCCATGTTCATGGAGATCGCACGAAACACCAATTTCACCAGTCCGCAAGATGTCCCTTTCACCACTTTGGTGCCGGCATTCCTGACCTCCGAACTCAAAAGCGCCTTCACCATTGGCTTTCTGATCTACATCCCCTTCGTGGTCATCGACCTCATCGTCGCCAGCGTGCTCATGTCCATGGGCATGATGATGTTGTCACCCATGATGATCTCCATGCCCTTCAAGCTGATGCTGTTTGTGCTGGTGGACGGCTGGAGCCTGATCATGGGATCGCTCGCTGGCAGCTTTGCCATGCCCTAATAGACAAACACCATGGACACCTCTACCGTCATCGATCTGAGCCGCCACGCCTTGTGGACCATTGCCTTGGTCAGTGCCCCACTCTTGCTGGTGGCCTTGGCCGTGGGCTTGATCATCGGCATCATCCAAGCAGCCACCTCCATCAACGAAATGACGCTGAGCTTCATCCCCAAACTCATTGCCGAGGCTGTGGCGTTGCTGTTGTTTGGCGGTTGGATGATCAACACGTTGGTCGATTTCACGCGCAATATTTTTCAGCGCATTCCAACTCTGTTCCTTTGATCCGCTCTAGGGTGTCGCCATGAACTTTTTAGCAGCCGACGTCGTGGAAAGGTTTTACACCTTTTTATGGCCCATGCTGCGCGTCTCGGCCCTCATGATCACGGCCCCTATTTTTTCCCTCAGCGCTTTCAACACCCGTTTGCGGATCCTGCTGGCTTTGGTCTTGACCTGGTTGGTGTACCCCTTGCACACTTGGCCCGTGGTCGACCCCACATCGGCACAAGGTTTGGTGGAAGTTTTCAACCAGATCATGATCGGCGCCACCATGGGTCTGATTTTGCAAGTGGTGGTTGGCGCTGTGGTGGTGGCAGGCCAAAGCATTGCCGCCGCGATGGGTTTGTCCATGGCCAACATGATCGACCCCAACATGGGCAACGTGCCCACAATCTCACAGTTGCTGATCGTGCTGTCCACCCTGATTTTTGTGGGTTTTGGGGGTCACGCCATCATGCTCGGCTTGATTTTGGAATCCTTCCACAGCCTGCCCATCGGCACCTCCATCATGAACCAGGCGGTCTATGGCCGCGTTTTGCAATGGAGTTCCATGGTCTTTTTGGGCGCTGTGCTCATGGCGCTGCCCGTCATGGTGGCACTCTTGTTCATCAACGTGGGCTTGGGTGTCGTCACCCGCGCTGCACCCAGTTTGAACATTTTTGCTGTGGGCTTTCCCGCCATGATCATGGCCGGCTTTGTGATTTTGATCATCTCCATGGACAGCATTGGTGGGCGCATCAACTGGCTTTGGGTGCAAGGGTTTTCAGTCGTGCGTGAAGTCTTAGGAGTTTCACGTGTCTGAGAGTGCCCAAGAAAAAACCGAAGAACCCACGGCGCATAAGCTCAACAAAGCGCGCGAAGACGGTGAGGTTCCCCGCTCCATCGAATTGCCAGCGGCAGTCATTGTCATCGGCGTTTTTTTGCTGCTGATGCTAACCGGCGGCTGGCTGGTTAAACGCTTGACCACCGTGTTTGCACAAGGCTTTGTGTTCGATCGGCAACTGATCGAAAAACCCCTCCTACTGCCCGCCCACTTTGGCGAACACTTGTTGGCCGCATTCGTGCTGTTGCTGCCCATCATTGCTTTCACGGTGGTGGCCGCCATCACCGCCTCGGTCATGACGGGCGGCTTTGTGTTTTCATTCAAAGCGGTCATGCCCAAAGGCTCCAAGATCGACCCGATTGGCGGTTTCAAGCGCATTTTCGGCACCCATGCCATCGTCGAGCTGTGCAAAGCCATTCTCAAATTTCTTTTGGTGGCCGGTGTGCTCTGGTGGTCTTTGCTGGCCCACATGGACACTCTGGTTCAAATTGGCCGGATGGACTTGGAGCCCGCCCTCAGCGCTGCAGGTTTCATGATCATCGAGTCAGGTCTGTGGGTGGCCTTGAGCCTGGCGGTCATCGCCATGATCGATGTGCCTTATCAAAAATACGCCTTCAACAAGCGCATGAAAATGTCGATGCAAGAAATCAAAGACGAATTCAAGCAAATGGAAGGCAGTCCCGAAATCAAGGCGCAAATTCGCCGTCGCCAACGCGAGATGTCCAATGCCCGCATGATGGAACGCGTCAAAGACGCCGACGTGGTGATCACCAACCCAGAACACTTTGCCGTGGCCCTGGAATACGACCCCACTGGCGAGGGTGCCCCCATCATGGTGGCCAAAGGTTCAGACCACATGGCGGCATTGATCCGCGCCGAGGCCACAGCGCATGGGGTCCATATTTTTGAGGCAGCGCCGCTGGCTCGAGCCATTTACTTCACCACTGAAGTGGAACAACAAGTTCCAGAAGACCTTTACCACGCTGTGGCGCAGGTCATTGCCTATGTCTTCAGCCTGGAAGCAGCATCGCCGATGAACCCACCGCGTCCCCGACCCACGGTCAAAGTACCAAGCAACATGGAATTCAGCCCTGAAGGCCTGCGCGCCAGCGCCGAGAAAGCCGCCGCATGAACATCCCGATCACAACCGCTGCCACCCCGTTGAACGATTTTGTGTTTCGATCGGCCGATCGCATGCGCATCGACGGTTGCACCAATGCCATCGCCAGGGAAGGCCTGAGCCTGGCCTTGCAATGCGAACACGAAGCCCTGATTGACCACTATCTGGGACTGCTGTTGGCACGCCTCAGGCAACAAGCGCCCGAGCACAGCATCGAGGTCTATTTCCCCACCAATGCAGACGCCCTGCTGGCACGCTTCAACGACGCCTTGGCTCGCCAATCCCTGGCGCAGGCTACGCAAACACCCGAAGCCTCAAGCCAGGCGCAAATTTGGGTGGTGCATGACGCACAAGCACTGCCCGAGACGGAAATCCAGCTACTGGCTCGGCTCATCCAGAACTTTCCTGGCGCCAACATCCGGGCCATTTTGCTCATGACAGGTGAACGCGGGTCACACCACAGTTTGGCTTCTTTTGGCCGAAAAATTTTGCGCTGGGAAATTGAAGCCCCCAACGCAGAGCAAAGCCAAGCCGCACTCGAACTGGCCCGCGCAGAGGGTCGCATCACACCCGTTCAACAACTGATCAGGCGCATCCAAACCAGGCAGTGGTCTGAGGCAGCCTCATCCAGCGTCATAACACCCGACGATTTCGCCACCTCGGCACCCATCAAGCAGTCTGTGGCGTCTCCAAAGTCGCCCAAGTCTGAGGCCCTTTCACGCATGGATGGCTTCTACCAGCATGGTCTGAGGGCCATCCAATCCACTCGCCAAGCCTTGGGCCAACTGAACCGCAAACACCTGAGAATGGCCTTGGCGCTGGCAGCCATTTTCTCGGCCGCAGCCTTGGTCATGCTGTGGATACAGCCAGAGGCTTTTGGGATCGGCCAATCCAAAGCGATGCACAACACCAAAGCCACAGTGACCGCACCCACCCGTCCCGAACCGGCAAGCGATTTGGCACCAACTGCCAACCCGTCTGACAAGCCGGCCCCGTCCACATCCGGTTCACCCACACCGTCCGCTTCTCGCTGACAAAGGCTTGGTACACCATGAAAAAATCAACTTTGATCCGAAGCGATAAGCCGCACGCCGTCCAAGTGACAGAAGGCTCCAGCGTTGCCCAAAGAAAGTCAACTGCCAAAAAAACGAGCACGCCTGAGACACCCAAAGCACCCGAGCCACTGAAAAACCCTCAAAAAGCCCCTGAAGTCAAAGCGGCCAAGCCACGAAAAGCCTCAACATCCAAGGCGCTTACAGCCCCAGCACCCACGCCAGTGCCTGCTGCACCCCAAGCCCCTGCGGTTGCCAAACCACCCCAAGCCAAACGCAAACCGGCACCCAAAACAGCCGCACCCAAACTGCGAAAGACAAGCGCTGTCAAGACCCCTGAGCCGATGCAAGCCCCTTTGCCTGCTGCGCCCGTCTTGCCCATTTGGGAACAAGACAACCCCGTCAAAGCCCGCATTGAAGAACTTCAAGCCCTCAATGCGCAGTTGTCAGAACAACTTCAGCGTCTTCCCACCACACGAACCATGCGAGGAGCCACGCCATGAGCGAAGCCAACTTCACCCCCACTGAGCCCGTTTTGGTGGATTCCCCCATCACCGAGCCCGCTGAGCCTTCTGAGTCTGTGCAGATGGACAAACCCGTTGCAACTGCAGCCAAAGTCCCCCCCAAGGCAGAAGCTGCGGCAGGGCCCACGGCACAAACAGCCAGCGCCGTGGATGAACGGGCTTACCAGCAGTACCAAGCACTGGCCCAGGTGGTGCTCGATTCAGCCCACATCGCGACCAAATCGGCTACAGCAGCTGCAGCGGCCAGCCGCGACATGCATGCAGCAACCGGTGAGTTCCGGACATTGACCGAAACCGGTCACAAAAAAGCCTTGATTCTTTTGGGCGCAACAGGCGGCTTGCTGATCATTTGCCTGATTTTCTTTTTGACCATGGGTGTTCGCATGAACAGCCGCATCAACCAACTCGACAGCATGATGCTGGCCGTCGGCAAGCGGGTGGTGGACCTCAATGCCGGACTGGAATCACTCGATGTGATCAACAAAAGCATCGAATCACTGACAGCTCAACAAGCTGAGCAGGCCAAAACCCAAGGGCAACTGGAAACCCGCATCAACGAAGCCCTGAAAAAATCTGAGACCCTGGTGCAGGGCGTGCCAGGAGAAACTGCCAAACAAGTGGCTGCCACCAGCGACAACTTGCTCAAACAAGTGCAAGGCATCAACAGCAAATTACAGACCCAAGCCGGTGCCGTTCAAGCGCTGGGCACTGAGGTCAAAGCGTTGAAAGGTGCCGTGGGCAACGTCGACAAATTGAACCGCGATGTCGAAGCCTTGGTGACATTGCAAAAAGAGCGCTACCTGGAGACGCTGCAGAAAAATAACAGCACACAATCACGTGAAAAAGCGGTTCAGTTTCCCCGCGTTGCCCCAGCCAAGCCAGCCGATTCAGCGCCAGCCGCAGGTCCTCAAAGCAGTTCTACTGGACCCAAATAAACCATGAAAAATCTGGCCGATGCTTCATTGGATACACACAGCGATGTAAGTCAAAACAAACACGCCGTCCGGTGGAATCTTTCGCCAATAACCCATTTCATTGACCGTGGCCACCACCTGGCCCGTCATTTTGGGGCCCGCATAACTGGTCATTTGACCCATGCGGTGCATTTTGTATTCGCAGTCGTATTCATTCAGGTAACGACGCGATCTGACCCCATCGGCATCCGCCGTTTTCAGATCTTGCATTTCCCACACTTTGCGAATTCGGTCGGCTTTTTCGATGCTGTTGCGGTTGACAAAAAGAGCCACCTCGGGGGTTTCGCCAATGCGCGTCCAAGCATGGGCCACCTGCGGCCCCAAGGCGGACAAGCTCAGCAAGGCCATCCAAGCCATTCGAAGGTGTGATCTTTTTGAAAAGCCCAACATGTTCATGTTCCATCTCAAAAAAAAGTTCCAGCAAGGGTCACGACATGTCCCCCAGCACCCAATTTAAATCGCGAAATGCCGGGCAAGTCATGGGTGTTGACACCGCCCAAATCCAATCGGCTGACGCCCTGTGCTTTCAAATGAGCCATGGCTTTCCAAAGCAGCGCATTGTGGGCATTCAAAGCACGGCCTTGGTCATCGGCCCATCCCATATGGTAACTGGCCACCTGTCCATGGATCAAGAAAAGCATTCCCGCAACCGTCTCTTTGCCCAGTTCGGCATACACCACCACAAAGGCATCTTTGGCGGTGGTGCTTTTAGCGATGTATGCGGGCACAAAGTCTGTCGGAAGTCCATGGAATCGGCGAGCCTCCCGTTGGTCAGCCTCTTTGCCCAGCAGCCAATTGCTGCGCTTCAAACTCGGTACCGCATGGACCTGGAGTTTTTCATGGGTCAAAACCTTATTGAGCCGGTTGCGCCACTTGCCGTCCATGTTGGACTTCAAAACCTCAAGCGGCAAGCTCAGATCCAGGTAGGCCGTGGCATATCCTGTCATCACACGCGAGAAGCCTTTCAGGGCTTCGGGTGCCAACTGCGCAGCCGTCTCATCAGGAGAGATCAGCATGACCCGAAAAGGGGCCAAAGGCAAGGACCGCTTGAGCAACTGGTAAATCTGTGCACGCTCAGCCGGCGTCACATCGGGATGCCACACAGGCCCACGCGTGCAAGAGGCCATGGACACATAGCCCAAAAACCGTCGGCACATGAATTGGGCCATGCCCAACAGGCGTCCCTCATCCCAAATCACCGCGCGCTCGACCCGAATCCCCAAAGACATCAAGGCCTCGCCATAGGCCCAAGACTGCTGCAAAGCACCCCGATGGTCACTGTGGAATTGGGCCCAAATGTCGGGGGACGCAAACTTCCAGTCAATGTTCATATTGTCATAATAGACAAATTTTTTAAATTCTCTCAAGAACGTTCGACTTGGGTCGATTTAAAAGTGTCGAATCGCCTCGAAAAACGATGATTTCCAAATCCAAGAACGTCATCAACGGACACGACATTCCAAAGTCGCGACTGACTCCCTCAGGTTGGGCTTGGTTGGCACTTTACTTGGGTCTTCCCGTCTTGGTGTTGGGTAATTTGCTGGATTTTTTCTTTCAATGGGCGTTGGGTTGGTGCATCGGTGTTTGGTGCATCGTCTAAAACAAAAGGGCCATCATGTTTTTCTTTATCGGTTTAGCCGTTGTTTTTGGAGCCGTCTTTGGGGGCTACGTGATTGCTGGCGGCAAGATGGCCCCCATCATCAAGGCTGCGCCTTTTGAGTTTTTGATCATCGGTGGCTCGGCCATTGGTGCCTCGCTGGTGGCCAACAGCTTTCCAGTTTTCAAAGCCGCCATGGCCGGTATCGGCACCTGCATCAAGGGACCCAAATGGCACCAAGCCGATTATTTGGCGCTGATGCTGTTGATCGGCAAACTACAAGGGGTCATGAAAAAAGAAGGCATTGTGGCTTTGGAATCCCACGTGGAAAACCCAGACGCCAGCCCTATTTTTGGCGAATTTCCCAAATTGGCCAAAGACCACTCCATTGTTCAAATGATATGCGATCCCCTGCGTTTGATGGTCATCTCACAGGGCAATTTGGATGCCGACGCCTTAGACGATTTGATGAAGAAGGCCATCAAGGTCCACCACCACGAAGCCCTGTTGGCGCCTGGCGCTTTGGCAGGCATCGCCGGCGGTCTGCCCGCATTGGGTATTGTGGCTTGCGTGTTGGGTGTGGTCAAAACCATGGGTTCGATCGACCAGCCGCCACCGGTTTTGGGCGCCCTGATTGGCTCTGCCCTGGTAGGCACACTGATGGGTGTGTTTTTGGCTTACGGCATGTTCGAACCCTTTTCTGGTCGACTCACACAAATCATCAACGAAGACGCACAAGCCTACGATGTGATCCGCGAGATGATCGTGGGCAACCTCAAGGGCCATCCACAACCATTGGTCATCGAATCGGCCCGAGCCTGTTTGGCACACCACTGTCAACCGAGCTTCTCTGAAGTCTTTGACGGCATGCGAGGCAGTTGATGGCCGAGGAAAAAACCCCAGCCGATGCCAAGGCCGACGAAGCCGCCGCAGCGGCCGCCGCTGCAGAAGCGGCAGCGGCTGCGGAGGCCATGCGGCCCATCATCCGCAAAATCATCGTTGAAGATGGTCATGCGGGTGCACACGGCGGCGCATGGAAAATTGCCCTGGCCGACATGATGACGGCCATGATGGCCTTTTTCTTGTTAATGTGGCTGTTGGGTGCCAGTAACGAAGACAAGCGCAAGAGCGTGGCCGACTATTTTCGGCCTGCGTCTCACAGCCAAATCGTGTTTGGCGAAATGGCCGGCTCCAACGGCTTGTTCGGGGGCAAGTCCATCATCGACACGGACGGCTTTCCTTTCACCGCCAAACAAACGGCCATGCTGGAGCGGCTAACGCCTCAGGCCCAAGGCGGCCCGGCTGAGAGTTTTGGTTCATCCAAAGAAGAAAACAACAAGGATGGTCCCTCTGACCAAGATCCGGGCAATCAAGGCGCTGGTACGCCCAGCCAAAAACAAGACAAAGAAAATTTCGAAAAGTTGGAAAAGGACATCAAGCAAAAATTGTCCGAGAGCAAACAGTTTGACAACATCAAAGACCAGGTCAGCATCACCCGCGAGAAAGACGGTTTGCGTATCGAAGTCATCGACAAAGCAGACTTTGCCATGTACGCGTCGGGTACGTCCAACATGGGCGGCAAAGCGGCAGCCCTCATGTCCGAGGTCGCCAAATCGATCAAACCCTTGCCCAACAAATTGGCGATTCGCGGCCACACCGACAGCCTCGGCTTCGCACCCGACAGCATGCGCAACAACTGGACCTTGTCGACCGAACGGGCAGACGCGACGCGTCAGTTCATGCAAAGCCAAGGCATCAACGCCAACCGTTTCTCCCGCATTGAGGGGGTGGCTGACACCAATCCCAAGGTGCCTGACAACCCGGCCGACCCCCGAAACCGCCGCGTCAGCATCACGGTGCTCAACCAATGATCCGGTGTTGGCTTGCTTCCAGTTCCCTCCTCATCGATTGGGGTACAGTGAACGCAGTGCAGTTCAAGCGAAAGGTTAGTTCATGCTGAAATTCATCGCGATCGGTGCCAGTTTGGGAGCTTTGGTCATGGGCGGCGTTTGGGGGTTGGTGCATGTGATGGGCGAGCCCAGTGGGCCATCCGCCGACAGCCAAATGACGACCTTGACACCTGGCGCCAACAAAGGCGTCATGGACTTGATCTGCGAACTTGAACTTGACTTGAACGGTCAACTCAAATTGGGCATCACCGACAAGGAGCCCTCGCGCATCACCATGGCGCAAATTGACTTCGAGAAAAACTCAGGTTGGTACCAAGGCAAGATTGCCATTTCGGAGAGCCGTTCAGGCACGCTTCAGACCATGGGCACACGGCTCAAAGTCACTCGCCCTGCCATGTTCCAGCGTTTTGGGGTGATGATCTCTGGTGAAGATTTTGTGATCGACCGCAAAACAGGCCGTTTTGTGCAGAGCCTCACCTTGTCTGACGGCCAAGTGGTTTCACTCATCACAGGTACCTGCGCCCAGGTCACCAAACCCCCATTTTGATCGCCACGCTTGCACCCTTGACGGATGCAGCTCTTCAACCTACGCCGCGCAAATCGTATTTGTTGATCTTTTCAATCAGTGTGGTTCTTTGCAATTGAAGCAACTTGGCGGTCTGCGACACATTGCCTTGGGTTCGAGTCAACGCCTGTTCGATGAAATTGCGTTCCACTTCAATCAAATGCTGCTTCAAAGAGATGCCGTCCGGTGGCAGCGTTTGAATCCCCTGCGCCAGCAAAATCACCTCCTCCACGTCGTTCATCTCATCGTTGGAAGCCGACAAGGCTGCGGGCACACTCCGGGTCATGGCCAAGGATCCGGATTCCTCATCGGATGAAAACAAATGCGCCAAGGGATCCGACTGGCTCCACGGGCCAGAGGACACATCCGGTAAGGCGTTCTCCACATCGGCCAAAGGCGTGATGGCACTGCCCGGCTCTGCTTGTGCGCCCAACTCAGCTCCCTTCAGAAAACCGTTGGGATTTTCAATTGCCTTGGCTGGCATTTTCGCCAAAAGTCCAGCTTGGAGTGCCGCCAAACCCGACGGCATCATGCAAGCCGGCACCGTCTGAACATGCAAGGCTTGTGATGGGAACAATGTTGAAAAACGGTCGACCAGATTGGACAACTCACGCACATTGCCTGGCCAAGCGTAGGCCTGCAACATCTGCAGCATGTCCGGGGCAAACCTCAGTGAACGCGAACCGGGCAAAGCGTGTTTGTCGGCATAGAACTGCAACAAAGCCGCAATGTCTTCTGGACGTTCACGCAAGGGCGTGGTGGTGATGGGCAGGACATTGATCCTGTAATAAAGATCCTCCCTGAACCGGCCTTCAGCCACTTCGTTTTCAAGATTTTTATGGGTCGCGGCGACGACGCGCACATCGATGTTGACCTCACGCGAGGCGCCCACCGGCAAAATACAACGCTCTTGCAAAACACGCAAAAGCTTGACTTGCATGTCCATGGGCAAGTCACCGATCTCATCCAAAAACAGGGTGCCGCCGTGGGCCAACTCAAACCTGCCCAAACGATCAGACACAGCACCTGTGAAAGTGCCCTTTCGGTGGCCGAACAACTCGCTCTCAATCAATTCACGCGGAATGGCTCCACAGTTGATCGGGACAAACGGACTGGCCGCTCGGGGGCCTTGGGCATGCAAAGCCTGCGCCACCAACTCTTTGCCCGTGCCACTCTCGCCGGTCACCAACGCTGTCGACGAAGATGCCGCCAAAGTTTTGATCAAATCCCGCAAAAATTGGGTCGCTTGGCTGTGACCAATGATTTGGGTTTTGGCACTGACTTTCATCTGCTTGACCAGTTAAGAACGTGGGCTGTCGGTAGAAACATCGGGTTGAAAATGGCAAAAAGTGGCGCTTCAAGGTGCGCAAACCACAAAAGTGGCAACGATGAAATCTATGCAATAGTTTATTGATACTATCGATGTTATTGAATTAAATCAATTTTTTTGTAAAAATAGATCGCGTTAATTGAGGTATATAGACCGCACATGAACCCTTGCTGGTCATTTTTATGGGCGCCATCTCAAGTCGTTGGTTCAGCTGACGATACAAGAGGAGTAAATATCAGATGCGCAGCACATTTGCTGCGTTGTCATCAGCTTCCGGAGACTTGAAATGACCACCACAAAAACATTGACCGCAGCATTGATCACTTCATGGATGCTGTCGGGGTGCGTTTCTGTTCCTCTGAACCCTGTTGCACAAGACAAAACACCGCCTCCCTCGACTCCCGCCTCCATGATCACGCCGTTGGTCGAAAAAAGAGAGACGCTGGTGGCCACGGGCTACGCCGTGGTGAGCATTCAAAACCACAAAAATCCTGCGCAGCAACGCTTGCTTGCCATCCGGGCATCCAAGCTTGACGCCTACCGCTCATTGACCGAGCAGGTTTATGGCCAGCAGTTGGATGCCACCACCACGGTGGCCGACATGACCATCATGAGTGACACCTTCAGAGCCAAGGTGGAGGGCGTGATCTATGGCGCGGTGCTGGTCAGCATCACCCCGGTAGGCGATGACACCTACGAAACGACTTTGTCCTTGGACCAGCACGTCGTGCGTGACCTGCGCACCTTGTATTTGGGGCAAATGGCCGCCAAGCGCCGTTGACCCCATCTGAAGCAGACACCCCTCGGGCCTGACCATGCACAAGCAGCCTTCATTTCGAGCCATGCCGACACAGACCTCTTCAGAGGCTGGCTTGGGTTGGGGTGCCAGTGTCTTGTTCACATTGGCCTTGGTTTTGGCCTGCATGCTTCACGGGCCTCTTTTGGCGCAAAGCCTAAGCCCTGCAGAATTGGCCGCCAGGGCCATGTCAGCCCCTGCAGTGCGTGCTGCCATCACGGCGCCAGCCAGCGCCAGCCCCGCCAGCACGGCCAAGTCGGTGAACGAGCACGAAGCGCATTTGGCCGCCATTCGCCAGGCGATTTTGAATGCCACTCTGGACAGACCCACCCGCGTGATCAGCACCGCATGGGTCGATCAACAAGGCGCTTTGCATGAGTCAGCTCACTTCCACTCTGAGGCCAAAGTCAGCGGCATCCGTGTCCTGTCGTACCTGCCGGGTGACGAGTCACCCGCCCAAATCAGCGCGGATGTGCTGCCATGGGGCTACCGGCCCCACCAGACCGACAAAACCTGCAGCCCCACACCGCGTGCTTGGCGGCTTCCCTTGCTGACTCGCACACACACGGCTGAAGGGTTCAGCGGTCCGCAAATTTTTGCCAGCCAAATGCTGCTCAACTTGGCCAACGACCTATGGCATCAGCGCATGCAGCAGTCACCCAGGTGGCGCGTCCAAGCCGCCACGGTGAGTTCGGCGAACAGCTACCTTCGGGCCTTGAGCGCCAGCGAAGAAGCCCGCAGTACTTGGGTGGCCGATATGTCACTCAAACCCCATGGGTCTTCTACGCCAAGCACCTGGTCGGACCGCTTGAATCTCCAAGACAAACCCCCAGCTTGGCGCTGGACGCTCACACTCAGCTTGGGACAAGATCCCGCTCAAGCGGGTCCCAGACCAAGCCTTTGGCAAGCGGAACACACCTTCACCATCGACCCCAGCCAAATGGCCAACCGTCCTGGCCTTTGGCAGCAGCAATTGCAAACAGAAATCCAAGCCAAGGTGAATCAATGGGTGTCACAACTGGAAAAGCGCACCGAATGCGAACCGGTTCAGTTCCAGGTGGTCCGCGAGGGCACCGAAAGTTTTCTGCTCCAGGCTGGCGCAGGCAGCGGCTTGCGGCCTGGCGACAGAGTCTTGCTGATCGACCCTGCCCACATTCCCAGCCGAATGCTCGAAGCAGGCGTTGCCCAGCACTTGGCGCTGGCCCAAGTGGTCAAAGTGGGTCACCACCGCTCTGAACTGCTGCAACTGGCCGGTCCTCGTCTGGCGCCACAAGGCGCATGGCTGGCCCTGCCCCTTTGAGACGCACCCTTCATCACTCCAAGGCATGCACATGGCCCAAAACAATCGCTTTCACTTCAGTCGTTGTCTGAAGGCCGTGACAGTCCCCATGGTCTTGGTGCTGTGCACCCAAGTCGGCTGGGCCTCAGACCCCTCCAACGCTGCCTTGCGCGTCTTGCTCGGTTCTGCCGAACCCACCCAACAAGCCTCACCCACAGCTGCGGTCAACGCCGCCAACAGCAGCCATCGCCGAACCATCACCGTGATGCGGGGCGAAACCTTGGACCGGGCCGTTCGTCGCGCCCTACCAGGCTTGCCGCTGCACCCTGATTTTTTACGCCAAGCCTTTGTCAGCGTGAACCCGCAGGTTTTCCCCAAAGGGGCTGCGCATGCCATGCGCACAGGCACCACCTTGCAGGTCCCGACAACCGATGAGTTGCGCAGCATGCTGATGAGCCAGCACCCCGAAACAGTGCCTTTGTTTCAAGTGGTCGAAGCCACCCCATCGGCTGAGCAAGCGCCTCAACAGTCCAAACGCCACTGGGTGCGCTTCCCATAAAGACGCGACGGGCATTGCCATGATCACCGGGGCTGAAACCGCTCACCTCACCCCCAAAATTCCAACCATTTACCTGGAGGGAAAGCTCCCCTTGGTGGTCGAGCGCACGGCTGCCGATTTGGGCCTGAAAGATGGGCAAGTCATCCAAGCCACGGTGGAGTCCCGGCCGGAGCGCATTCGCCTGAACCTTCAAGACTCGGCCTTCCTCGGCAAACACATCGACCTGCCCAAAGAACTGCCTGCCGGCTTGCGCCTGGCGGCTGGCGACACCGCCCTTTTTCGCGTGCAATTGCAAAACGACGGCTCCATCGTGTTGCGGCCCTTGCAAACGCAAGCCGCTCCAATACTGGGTCAGCCCCTTGTGCAAGCACAACTGCCCAATCGCCTGCAGCAACTGCTTTTCAGGCCCTCGGACATGAATGCCCTGGCCTTGCTGTTGCGGCCAGGGGGCTTCGACAGCTTGTTGCGAAGCCTCAACCCTGCCGCCCCAGAGCTCCTGAATTTACAAAACTGGCAAAGGTCTCGGCCCAGCATGGCGCACCTGAGTCCAGAAAAACTCAGCCAATGGATGTTGCGCAGCGGGTGGTTCAACGAAAACTTGTTGTCCAAAGGCCAAGGCGAGGGGCCGGTGGACCTCAAAACCACCTTGCGCCAGCTCTTGCTCTTGTTGCAAAGCATGGATGCACAAGAGGCCAGCAGCGTGCAAGACGCGATCGATGATATCGAATCCAGACAACTGACAGCGGCAGAATCTTTGATGGGCCGCGAGGTGATGTTCTCCATGATGCTGCCCTTTGTCGACGCAGAACCCGTCGCCATGCGGTTTGTGCGACAACGCCGTCAACCCGGCGAAGAAAAAGCCCCCTTCATCATCCATTTGCACACCCGCAACCGGGACCTGGGCGAGGTTTGGCTCCAAACCCGAATCAGCAATGACACCGATGTCGACATGATCATGTGGGCCTTGCGCGAAGACGTCGTCAAACGGGCCAAAGAGCAGACGGTCAACCTGGAGCACGAACTGGACAGTGCCGGGCTGCACATGACCCGTCTGCTCATCGTGCACGGGCCCGGCCCGACCGAGCCCATACCCTGGCAAGCACCGCAACAGGGCAGCCTGATTGACATCCAGACATGAGACAAGTCATCAAAGAGGCCATTGCGCTTGAATACGGCAAAAACACCACCCCCGTGGTCACCGCCAAAGGCGACGCAGAACTGGCACAAAAAATCATCGAAGAAGCCCAAAGGCACGGGGTCTACGTGGCCGAAGACCCCCAGTTATTGGCCCTCTTGAGCCGCATCGACATTGACAAAGAAATCCCACCGGAGCTTTTCACGGCAGTCGCGGTCATTTTGTCGTGGGTTTACTGGCTGAAGGGCATGCGCCCAGGAGACGAAAAATCAAGCAACTGAAGGAGAAACTGTTTCGGCCGCGCTGCAAAAACGCAAAAGGCCTCAACATGAGGCCCCAAAACCAGCAAACAACTTTGTTGAATCAGGCCGCCAAATAGGCCCCAGCCCCATGACGGCGTGACACCTGACCCAGTCGGTCGTACAAGTCCACAGAGACAGCTGTTTCTCCCTGCAGTGTCTGTAAAGCTCCTTTGACCGCCTGCAACTGACGCTGAAGCAACTGAATATTGCGCAAATGGTCTTGCTTACACTGGGCAAGGCCCGGCAACAAAGCTTCCCACCAGAAGGGCACAGGCACCTGTGCACTGGCGACGTCAGCCACCTGGGAAAGTCTGTTCAAAACCTCACCACGTTCCTGTTGTAAGGCATCAAACGCTGACAAGTCACGGCTCTTCAGGGCCTCAAACTCCAAATTCAACAAAGCCCCCAGCCGAAAAGCATCCTCTTGGGTGGCCTTGATCGACATCTCCGACCACAAAGCATCATCGGAGGACATTGGGACTAAGTTCATCTCAGACATCAAAATATTAGCCTTTGATCATCTTCTCGATGGCCACGAAATTCTCAGCGATTCGACGAGAATCAACGGGATACAAGCCTTGTTGGATGGCGGATTTGATCGATTCGACCTTTGCACGGTCAAATTGAGGTTCTTGCATGGCCTTTTGAGCCACTTCGCTCAATTGGACCTCGTCCGTTCGCAAGGGTGGTGGATTGACAGCCGTTTCCGAAGACGAGTCCGATGCGCGCTCAGACACCTTGGCCGCCGCAGGTCGACTGGGCGTGTCCATTTGGGCAATCCGGCGGAAACTGGATATGGGATCGGTCATGGTGATTCTCTTTTCTGGCCTCTGTGTGAAGAGCTGAAGCCTCGCTCGTACTTTGAATCGACAGCAGATTCTAAAACTTGAGCCCCCGAATGAAAATAAATGGATTGGGCCAGATGGGTCATGTTTTAAAGACCTTCCACCAAGTTAGGCCCTTTGACCTGCCCCGTCAAAATACGGCCAGATTCTTTGTTTTTAAGCTTGATCTGATCACCAAAGCGTCCATCTTGCAGAGCCTCTACCCGGGCTGATATTTGAAAGCCTTGGGCTTGACCCACCGAGATCAACACCATTTGACCTCTTTTGACCAACACCATGGGCCGAATGTCTTGACTGCGCAATGGCGCATCGGGTCGAACATCGCGAATCAATTCAGCATGCATGACCTGGGTCACGCTCTCCAAAATCTGACCATTCAATCCTTTGGAATCGACCTCAACCAGCCGAACATGAGACTCGTTCAAAAACTGTCCTTTGTACAAAGGCACGTTGGCCACCAAAACCTGTCGTTTTTCAGGCGCGGCTGGGGCTTTAGCCTCTGACCCCGCTGTGGCCCCTGTCGGGGCCGATGGGCCTGGTGAAGGCCCTTTGCTCATTGGCCGACCTTGCGACGCGACCCGCACATAAATCTGCCAAGCGGGTTGAGCGCAGCGCACCCGCAGTTTTTCAAAACTTCCAAAAGGCAAATCCATCGCCAATGGTTTTTCGCAGGCCTTGATCTGCATGCGCGGGTCCAGGGGCGCCAAGATCACCGAATCAGGCGAAACCGCCTGTTCTTTGGCCACCCAATCGACCACAGACTTTTGTAAAACCGCCTGGGGCGATGGCGCGGGAGGGGCCGCCAGCAAGCTCAGAGACAGCATGCCCAGGCAGCACCCCATCCATAACCGCAAACCTCTGCCCGGGCTGACTTGTGAGAGTCGGCACAGCATTTGCATGGTGATGCATTCAAGTGTGGAAGTTTTGACAGTGTTCATGATCTCTACACACCAAGCAAAAAAGAGACCAGGTCCAAACAACAGCCTCCAAAACCCGCAGCCGCCCCTTTGCCATGAGCACCTTCATCCCCCCTTTGTCCAGCTTGGCCCCTTTGGCCGTCTCCGACCCCATCGGGATCGGCGCTGGACCCACCACGGGCAAGTCGGCTGGGTTTCAACACGCGATGGCGCAGGCCACCCAGCACACGACCGTGCAGGCGCAAGAAGGCGACACCTTGATCGGTTTGGTCAAAACCCATTACAAAGCAGGCCCGCAGCCCTTGTCCGATGCGCAAGCCCTGCGCCTGGCACAACAAGTCGCCGCCCGCAACGGCATCGACAACCCCGACCTGATCCTCGCAGGCCAACACATTCAACTGCGTGACCTGAAAAGCCCCCCCCTTGCGCAATCGCCTCGGGGGTCCTTGGACTTGAACGCTCGGGTTGCCCAGCAAATCTGGCAACTGAACCAACCCCCGCACAGCGCCAGCATGACGGCCAACGCCCTGGCGGCCAGACCTATCCAATGGCCCAGCAACGGCTCTGGCACAGAACCTCATCCAGTGCTGGACCGCACGCTCAGCCGCGCGGTGGACAAAGGCTTTGTCCAAGCCAGCGAGGTGCCCGCGGTCAAAAGCAAAATATTGGCTTTGGCAGAACGCTACAACTTCCAGCCCGATGACTTTGCACGCCTGACCCTGATGGAAAGCGGTGGCATGAACCCGCAAGCCAGTAACGGCAATTGCCACGGCATCATCCAGTTCTGCGACGGACCGAATCGCGGGGCAGCATCCGTAGGTTTTAAAGACAACCCGCGCGCCATATTGGGCATGGGTTTGCTTCAGCAACTTGACTTGGTCGACCGCTACTTTGGGCAGGCGGGCTTGCGCGTCAAGGGTCCGCCGGTCGGACTGGATGACCTGTACCTGACTGTGCTCACGCCTGCGGCTCGGCAAGAAACCCGCCCCGACGCGCCGCTGGCGATTGCTGGGCCTCAAGCGCGTTATCTGCACACCGGCCAAGACACGCGCAACCCCATCACGCGCAACTCCATCTTGTCTGGTTTGCACCAACTGACCCAAAACCTTTTGGGCCACATGCCCCAGTTGGCCCAAGGGTCCCACACGCCGCAGCCCCACAAAGTCCATCTGGCGCGCCTTTATGACGAAGTGGCGCAAACCCAATCCAGCGCTCAGCGCTGAAGGACGGCAATGCCTTGCCGCCCAGCGGCAAGGAGGGCGAGAAATGGCCGCTTTGCATGGACAGCTGCGATGGCGAACCCTGCAAATCGCCCCAAATCGGTTGGCACAGCTTTTGCGTATATCGACTGAGCAAAGCCTTTCTTGAGGGCTTGACGTCAAAAGATTGACGGAACGGTACGCAGCAACCCAGTCACCAGCACAGGAGTCGGTATGAACTTGTTGAACAACGCACTCGGCGTGCACGAACGCGCATTGAACGTCAAAAGCCGACGACTTGAAGTGCTGTCTCAAAACATTGCCAACGCAGACACCCCTCACTACAAAGCGCGTGACATCGATTTCAAGGCAGTCATGTCTGCCACGCAACAAGACAACGACATGAAATCAACCAACCAAGGTCACTTTTCTCAGGGGCAAGGACTGGATGCCGATGGCATGCGCTTCAGAACACCTTTCAACACCTCATTTGACGGCAACACGGTGGAGATGAGCGTGGAGCAAGCCCAGTACGGTAAAGCCGCTGCCGATTACCAAGCCACCCTGAACTTTCTGGAAAGCCGGGTCAGCGGTCTGCGCAAAGCTTTGAGAGGCGATTGATCATGAGCATGGACAAAATTTTCGGCATCGCCGGCACGGCACTCAACGCGCAGTTGACGCGCATGAACTCGACCGCTTCGAACCTGGCCAATGCCGGCACCGTCTCCACCACCGAGCAAGATGCCTTCAGGGCCAAACGCCCGGTGTTCAAAGCCTTGATCAGCGAAGAGATGACCAACCCAGGTGCCGCTTACCAAGGCGGCGTCAAGGTCGACCGCATGGCGGACGACACTGCGCCTCCGCGCCGCGTATCAGACCCCCAAAACCCGTTGGCCGACAAAGACGGTTATGTCTACCAGTCCAACGTGAGCGAAGTCACCGAGATGGTCGAAATGATGGCCGCTGCCCGTTCTTACCAGAACAACGTGGAAGTCATCAACACGGCACGTCAACTCATGATGCGCACGCTGGACATCTCCAAAGCCTGATCCGAAAGCACCTCATGGCCACCCCCAATATGACATCGTCTAGCCTGCTCAAAAACGTCTCTCGGTACGAGGACGTCAAAGAGGCTGCCAAAAAAACCAAGGAAGAAATGGGCAAACAGGAATTCCTGACCCTCTTCACGGCCCAATTGCAAAACCAAAACCCTCTGGAGCCGGTCAAGAACGAAGCCTTTGTCGCCCAACTGGCGCAGTTCTCGCAGCTCGAAGCGCTGACCAACATGCAGGGCTCACTGGACAAATTCGTGACCTCCATGTCAGGCGAGCGCATGCTCAATAGCGCCTCCTTGATCGGCAAAAAAGTCTCTGTCGCGGACACCCCCACCCAGTTGAACAGCGCAGGGAGCATCACTGGCAACATCGACCTGCCCACAGGCGCCAGCGGCGTTCAGGTCAGCGTGTTTGATGCACAAGGCCGCTTGGTGCAAGAACTGATCGCCGGCCCTCAAATGCCAGGCAGCATGCCCATTGTTTGGGATGGCAAAGACGCCGCCAACACACCTGCCCCACCCGGCCTGTACCGCCTGAGCGCCACAGCCGTGGTCAATGGCCAAACCAGCAAGGTCCCTGTCAACACCCTGTCTACCGTGCGCTCGATTGCCACCAACCCGGCCGACGGCAGCGTGAGTGTCGAAGTCGACGGCGGCAAAACCATGCTGCTCACCGACGTCAAGCGGGTGGGTCTCTGACCACCCGCCCCACGCCATTCGACTCACAAAGTTATCCCTTCATTCATCTGACATAACGCATCACAGGAGCTCTCCAGCATGTCGTTCTACACCTCGCTCACCGGACTGAACTCAGCCACCGCCCAATTGGCCGTCACCTCCAACAACATCGCCAACGTGGGCACCTCGGGTTTCAAGCGCTCACGCGCTGACTTTGGTGACATTTTCTCGACCTCGCCCCTGCAAAAATCGTCCAGCAACATCGGCCAGGGCGTCTCGCTCAAACAAGTGAGCCAAGAATTCAGCCAGGGCAACATTTCCACATCGGGCAACTCACTGGACCTGGCCATCACGGGTGACGGCTTTTTCGCCCTCAAAACGGCAGACGGTCTGCAAGACATCTACACCCGCAACGGCTCATTCACCCTCAACGACCAAAACAACGTGGTCAACTCCACAGGGCAACGCCTCATGGCCGCGTCGGTCGACTCATCCGGCAAAGCCGACTTGACCGATCTCAACGCCCTGACCATCCCCCCAAAGACCTCTGGAGAGGCGATCGAAACCACCCAGATCCAGCTGGGCCTGAACTTGCCTGCTGACTCGGCCGTGATCACGGCCGACTTTGACCGCAGCAACGCCAGCACTTACAACAAAAGCACAGCCCTGACCGTGTACGACAGCGGTGGCAACGGTTATTTGGCCACCGTTTATTACGCCAAGACCCAAAACGCCAGCCAGGAAAGCCCGTTCTCAAAATGGCAGACCTACTTCTTTGTGGGCGACACCCAAGTCAAACCTGCATTGCAGCAAGCCACCGATGTGGTCGGAGCCGAATTGTTCGTGAACAAATATGGCGATGTCTTGCCAAAAAGTGATCCACGGGTTATTCCCAGTTCCGGCACCACAGAGATGTTCTCACTGGATCAACTCACAGACACCCGCCAATCCTCCCCTGCAACCGCTGTGGGAAGTCCGTTGACGGCTGCCAATTTCAATGTCACCACCGGGGCCCTGGTCGGCGCCACCACCGGCAGCACACTGGCCTTCAGCATCAAGGTCGACGGTTCAGCCACCGCCACACCCATCACTTACACGCTAAAAAATGGAGATTCGAATCCGGAATCACTGGCCCGCAATTTGGAAATCGCCATCAACAACGAAATGGGATCACTGCCCGATACTGGCACCCCTGCCATTAAAAATGCCCGGTATGGCATCTCGGTTAACTTCGACCTCAGCGGACCCCGATTCGCCTTCGCATCAGGCACCACCGGCGACAACTCCAGCATTGAAATCAGCGCAGTGAGTGCCGCCACCAGCAGCTTGATCGGCTTGGGCGGCACTGGTGCCGTGCTCAGCGTGGAGGCTTCGAAGGATGAAGCGGTTCGAGGCAAAGTCAGCGAACCCGCTGTTTTGCGGGGAGAGGCTCTGCCCACCATCAACCCCACCAAGACCATCTTGGTCACCTCAAACAACAAGGATTTCTTAGTCTCGGTAGATGGTATTGTTAAAAAGGTAGAAATGCCATCTCCTACCCCTCACGCCAATATCAAAGCCTTCACGGATGCCTTGCAAGCGGAGATCAACAAGATCGTCGACGTGGACACCGGGCGCAAAGTGTCGGGTGTGACCGTGGGCTTTGACACCAAAACAAAACAACTGACGTTCACGACCGCTACCACCGGCGACAACGCCTCCATCCAGGTTTCAGGTGCCGCCGACTGGGGCCTGGCCAATACAGAGATGCAGTTTGGTGCCACCTCCGAGTGGAAAAAATTGGCCCAATTCACCGAGAACGGTGCCTTGCAGTTTGTCAAGAACGGCATTCAGACCGAGGATGCAGAAGGACTGTCCACCAAGACCGAATGGTGGCCCGTTTATCTGGATCGGGGAGAGCTGAGTTTTGACTTGACCGGTAAACCTATTTCCCCCTTGACCGGTATGCCCTTTGAAACCGCCTTCTTGCAAGGCGGCAAGGGCGCATTGACCATGTCAATCGATTTCACCAAGTCCACCCAATACTCCAGCGCCTTCGCGGTGTTGTCACAGTCCCAAGACGGCGCACCTGAGGGTGAGCTGATGGGTCTGAACATCAACCCCGACGGCTTGGTCAATGCCACCTACTCCAACGGCTCTCAAGTGTCCTTGGGCAAGATCGTGCTGGCCAACTTCTCCAGCCCCTCTGGCTTGCGTCAGGTGGGTGATGCCAGCTACTTATCCTCTGCCTCGTCGGGCATGGCCAAGATCGGTGAAGCGGGATCGGCCGGTTTCGGCTCGGTCCGTGCCGGTGCCACAGAGCGTGCCAACGTGGACTTGACCCAAGAACTGGTTGACCTGATCACCGCGCAGCGAAACTTCCAGGCCAACGCCAAGGCCATCGAGACCAGCTCCACCATGACCAGCGCCATCATCAACATCCGTTCTTGATGCACTGAAAAGCCCAAACGCCAAAGTAAGAAACACACGCCATGGACCGCCTCGTTTTCACCTCGAACGCCACCATCAAAGAGCATGCGGTTGCACGCCAGGTGCTGGTCAACGACCTGGCCAACGTCTCCACCGTGGGCTTCAAAAGCAGCTACGACGTGGCCCTGCAGTCGATCAAAGTGCAAGGTGCGGGTTTTGACACCCGATACCAAGCCCAAACCCTCTCGCGGGACCTGATTCGCATAGACGCAGGACCCGTAATGGCCACCGGTCGCCCTTTGGATATCGCGATGGCCGATGCGGCCGTGCTGACGGTGCAAAGCCCAGACGGCGGTTTGGCGTTCACGCGCCGCGGCGACCTCAAGGTCAACATCCAAGGGCAACTCGAAAATGGCTCTGGACATTTGGTTCTGGGCGAAAACGGCCCCATCACCATACCACCTGGCCTGATGATCAACGTGAACGTGGACGGCAGTATTTTTGCTCGTAACCCTGCCCAAGAAGGGGCCGCAGCGGATGTGCTGATCGACCGGCTGCGTTTGCGCGATGCCTCGGCTGTCAGTTTGGCCCGCCGACAAGACGGCTTGTTCAAGATCTCTCAAAAGCCCGATGGCACGGACATCGAGGTCAGCGGCCTAGAGCTCAGGGTGATTCCCCAAGCCTTGGAAAGCAGCAACGTCAGCGCCATTGAAGCCATGACGCGCTTGATGGACCAATCGCGCAGTTTCGAAACCCAAATCAAGATCATCAAGGAAACCAAGTCGCTCGACGAGTCTGGCTCTTCCATGATGAAACCCGCTTAAGCCTCAATAAGACAGGAACCTCCCCATGGATGCCTCAATGTGGATTGCCAAAACCGGCCTGGACGCACAACAAACGCGCATGTCGGTCATCTCCAACAACTTGGCCAACGTGAACACCACCGGCTTCAAGCGCGACCGGGCCAGCTTCGAAGACATGCTGTACCAAAACCTGCGTCAGCCCGGCTCCCAAGCGGGCGCCGAAACCCAAGTGCCCACGGGCCTGATGCTGGGCACCGGCGTGCGCATCGTGTCCACCGAAAAAACCCACACCCAAGGCAGCATGGTGAGCACCAAGAACGCCCTGGACATCGCGGTGCAAGGCTCGGGGTTTTTCCAAATCGCCCAGACCGACGGCACCATCGCTTACACGCGAGACGGCAGCTTCAAGCTCTCCGCCACGGGGCAATTGGTCACTGCAAACGGCTCTCTGCTCCAGCCCGGAATCACCATTCCCCCCAACGTGGCCAGCATTTCAATTGGGCAAGACGGCACGGTGTCTGTCGAGACCGCCGCCGGTGGCGGTGCCGAGGTTTTGGGTCAACTGCAGATCGCCCGCTTCCCTAACCCTGCAGGCCTGCAATCCATCGGGCAAAACCTGCTCAAACAGACTGCAGCCAGTGGCGCCCCAGTTGTTGGACAGCCCGGACTAGAGGGCGCAGGCCAATTGATGCAAGGGGCCTTGGAAGCCTCCAACGTCAATGTGGTCGAAGAAATGGTCAACATGATCGAGACCCAACGCGCCTACGAAATCAACTCCAAAGCCATCTCGGCCGTGGACGGCATGCTGCGCTTCTTGAACAACAACATGTGATCCTGAACATGACCCACACACTGATTCGCCCTTTTCAACGGCTGCTCATGGTCGGCATGGTCTTGGGCTTGAGCGCTTGCGCCACAGCCCCTGTCGCCTTGAAGCACTCACCAGAATTTGCGCCGGTCTTGCCCGTCGTGGCCGAACGACCCCGCGAAACCACCGGCTCTATTTACAACAGCCGCCAAAATGACAATTTTTTTGGCCGCAGCCGCAACTACCGCGTGGGTGACCTGATCACCGTTTTGCTCAACGAATCCACGCAAGCCAACCGCAAACAAGATGGGAATATCTCCCGTGAATCGTCCAACAACGTGGTGCCCAATGGCTTGACAGCCAAAGTCCTGCGAATCCCTGAGAAAGTTTTGGGCTCTAACGGCATTGGGGCACTGGACGGTCTGAACCTCAACGCCGCCAAAATCGACAACACCAACACGGGCTTAGCGAACCAAGAGGCCTCTTTGAACGGCGCGGTCTCGGTCACAGTGGTCGAAGTGTTGGCCAATGGCAACCTGATGGTGCGCGGCGAGAAACAACTCGCATTCACCGAAGGCTCTGAAGTCATCCAAATCAGTGGCATCTTGCGCCCCAACGATGTTTCGCCCAACAACATGGTCCAGTCACGCCGCCTGGCCAATGCGCAAATTTCTTACCGTGGCACGGGCGATATGGCCAACGCCTCCAAAGCCGGCTGGGGCACCAGCGCCTTGCTCAAACTGTGGCCGTTTTAAGTTTCAAAGCACAACATGACATCCCGAATTTTTTCATTCTTGCTGCTGCTCGGACTGTGTGGCTCCGCTTGGGCTGACCGCGTCAAAGACTTGGCTTCTGTGGCCGCTGGCCGCAGCAACCAATTGATCGGATACGGTCTGGTGGTGGGCTTGCAAGGCACCGGCGACGGCGCTACCGTGTCCTTCACCACCCAAAGCATGAAATCCATGCTCAGCCGATTGGGTGTCAACATCGACGGCCCCTTGTCTGACTTTGAGCAAGGCGGCACCAGTGGCCGTCTGGACATCCGCAACGCCGCAGCGGTCATGATCACCGCTGAGTTGCCTGGCTTTGCCAAGCCCGGCCAAAAAATCGACATCAACGTGTCGGCAATCGGCCGTGCCACCAGCCTGCGTGGTGGCAACTTGCTGATGACCAGCCTGAGAGGCGTGGACGGCGAAGTCTATGGCATGGCCCAGGGTGCGCTGAACACCACCGACATCGACAGCAGTGCTGCGGGTTCTAAAGTCAGCATCGGCGTACCCACTTCAGGCCGCATCCCTAACGGCGGTACCGTCGAGCGCATCGTAGAAAACCCCTTTGAGACCTCTGAGTACGTGGTGATGAATGTGCGAGAGTCGGACTTCACCACCACCACGGCCATCGTCAACGCCATCAACAAAAACTTTGGCGATGCCACTGCACGGGCCATCGACGGCATGTCACTGGCTATTCGGGCGCCGACCAATGTGTCGCAACGCGTGGCCTTCATGAGCATGGTCGAAAATTTAGATGTCGTACCTGGTGAACCACCCGCTCGAGTGGTCGTCAACTCACGCACTGGCACTGTGGTGATCAGCCGCAACGTGCGGGTCACCGCCTCTGCGGTAGCCCACGGCACCATTTCAGTGGCCATTGCCGCCACCAACGAGGTCTCTCAGCCCAACCCCCTCAGCCAGGGCCAAACGGCGGCCGTTCAAAACGCCAACATCACGGTGACCGAACCCAAGAACCCGATGTTCTTGTTCCAGCCCGGTGTGGATTTGCGCCAGGTGGTCGACGCCGTCAACCAAGTGGGCGCCACCCCATCTGCCCTGATCGCGATCCTTGAAGCCCTCAAAAGCACCGGCAGTTTGCGGGCCGAATTGATCATCATCTGATCACTTTTTGTCACGACCATGAACGACATCACCTCCACCACGTCCAGCACGTATCTGGACTTCAGTGCCTTGGCACAGTTGAAGGGTGATGCCGCACGCGACCCCAGCAAAGCCATCCGCAAAACAGCCGAACAGTTCGAGGCCTATTTCATCCAGCAGATGATGAAAACCATGCGCGAATCCATCGAAAAAAGCGATTTGGTCGATGGCGGCAACATGGACATGTACCAAGACCTGATGGACAAGGAAGTGTCCCTGAGCATGGCCAAACGCGGTGGCATGGGCATGGCCGACATGCTCGAGCGCCAAATGCACCAGGCCCAAGCGCTCAGCACACAAGACGCTTTGCAGATGCGCCAGCCAGCTGTGGCCCCGCACCTGCCACTCAACCCGACCCGTGACCCCATGTCGCTCAAGCCCGCGGCCATTGAGGCCTATCAGCTTGAACGTCAAAGCGGCTACAAGCTCAAAGGCCGGCCATGAGTGACATGCTCAGCATTGGCAGCTCGGGTGTCACGGCCTACCAGCGGGCCTTGGCCACGGTGTCCAACAACATCGCCAACGTCAACACCGACGGTTACACCCGTCAAGACGTCTCGCTCACTGCCAACCAGCCACGTGAAATCGGCAACAGCTATCTGGGCACAGGTGCCAGGTTCGATGCGGTGCAGCGCCAATACGACGCATTTGTCGAGTCCAATCTTCGCAACAGCAACAGCGACTTGCAAAGCCAAAAACCACTGCTGTCCTATGTCAACCGCCTGATCGACGTGATGGGCGACGAGAGCATTGGCCTGACCACGGCCATGAACCGCTTTTTCGAATCCGCAAGGGATTTGGCCAGCGACCCAGCCGCCCTGGTCTCGCGCAGCATTTTTGTGCGCGATGCCGACGGCTTGGCTGCGCGCTTCCGTCAATTGGCTGGTCAATTTGAATTGCTCGAAAATGAGACACGCCAATCGGTCGACACCGACGTCGGGCAGATCAACGCCTTGACCTCTCAACTGGCCCAGATGAACAAACAACTGACAAAACACAGCTCTGAGGCCAGCCAGCCCTCAGAGTTGCTGGACCAACGCGATTTGTTGCTGCGGGAGTTGTCGACTTTGATCGCGGTCAAAACCAAGTTTGAAGTCAATGGCGCTGTCATCGTCAGTGTGGGCGACACCTTGGACCAAGGCATCTTGGTCCAAAACAACACCTCACGCGCCCTCTCCGTCAACAGCTCCCAAATCGACACGGGCAAGCTCGAGTTCTTGATCGACGCCTATGGTGTTCCTGAGCCCATGCCCGGCATTGCCAGCGGCAAAATTGGCGGGGTGATGAGCTTTCGTGACCAGGTGCTCAACCCAGCCAGCGACTCTCTGGACAACTTGGCCTCCGCCCTGGTGCGCGAAGTCAATCGGGTCCACCGCGATGGGGTTGACGCCGAAGGCCAATTGGGCGGTGACCTGTTTGGCTTTGCCACAGAAAAATCAGGCAAAGCCTCGGGCATGAACCTTGTGGTTCAAGACGCCAACCGGGTGGCTGCTGCGGGACAGTTCAGGGTCATTGACAACCCGCTCAACAGCGGCACGGCACAAGCCCGAGTGGTCTATACGCCGCCGCAGTTTCAGGGCCCCACTCAATTGCGCGGTGACCTCGCGTTGGCCAAAGCACCCCAAATTGCCACCCTGCCCAGCGTCAGCATTGAAGCCAGCCAAGGCTTCACGAGTCTGGGCCTGA
Organism: Limnohabitans sp. Rim8; assembly: GCF_943326455.1. Taxonomy (NCBI): domain Bacteria; kingdom Pseudomonadati; phylum Pseudomonadota; class Betaproteobacteria; order Burkholderiales; family Comamonadaceae; genus Limnohabitans; species Limnohabitans sp. Rim8. The sequence continues at coordinate 65,252 of NZ_CALPTI020000005.1, read as the reverse complement.
TCCCGATCGGCACACAAAATCTGGCACTGACTCTGCAAACACCCGGATCGGGCCAAACCCTGCAGGTGCTGACTCGGGATGGCCGCCACCTGGTTGGCAGCGCTCTCAACGACACGCAACAGGGTCTGATGCTCAAAACCAGCAATGGCATGGAGGTCGGGGCCACCTACAGCACCCAAACCCTCAACCGCACAGCGCCTGACAGCTATTTGGACATGGACATCTTCATGGGTGCCAAAGCCAGCGTCAGCTTGATTCAGCAGTTCAATGCCACCACAGGCGAAGCTCAGGCGCCGCTGGCAGTGTCCGCCAAGCTGACGGGCAAGACCTTTGTGGGCGCCGATGACCCCATTGCAGCCAACACCTTTCAGTTGAATGGTCAAAACTTACCGGCACTGAGCGGACCATTGACTTTGGCCTCGGTCGTCAACTGGCTGAACACCGCCACCGCGAATGACCCGGTGGCCAGTCGCATCAGCGCATCCATCCAAGATGGCAAACTGGTACTCAGCCGCCCGACCAGCAACACCACACAAGACATCCGTTTGGGACTGGGCCCCAACGGCACCCCCGCAGACTTGAAGCGACTGGGTTTTGACACCACGCTCAGCATCGAAGGCACAACGCCAGACGACCTGTTGGTCTTTGTCACAGACACCGCCATCCCCACCAACGCGACCAGCAGCACTGCCAGCGTCATGGCTCAGTTCACCGACATTGCGGGCGATATGAAGCAAGCCCTGCGGGCCTCACCGCTCAAGATCAGCTTCAGCAGCGACACCCAATACCAAATCATCGACACCCGCACCCAGTCGGTCTTGGCAGAAAGAACCTTGGTGCTCGACCCCCTGTCGGCCCCGCCCGGCTTGAGCTACCGAGGCCTGAAATTGGAGTTTTCAACTGCCCCCAAGAAAGGGGACGAGTTCACCATTGATAACAACCGCGATGGCATCGGCAACAACGAAACCATGCTGGCGCTGGTGGCCTTGGAAAGTGAACGCCTCATGCCCGGTGGCTTGACCATCACCGAGGCCTACATCGAACGCGTCAACCAGGTGGGCAATGTGGCTCGACAAGCCGCCATTTCCGAGCAAGCGCTCGAAGTCGTTTACAAGCAGGCCCAAGAAGCCCGTGACACCATCAGTGGCGTCAGCTTGGATGAGGAAGCTTCTGCCCTGGTTCGCTTTCAACAGGCCTACCAAGCCAACGCCAAAGTCATGCAAACGGCCATGGCACTGTTTGACAGCATTCTGCAAATTCGCTGAGGGAAGGTCTCATGAAAATTTCCACCTCGTTCTTGTTTGACCGCGCCACCGAGCGCATGAGCACCATCCAGAACAAACTGGCTACCACCCAAGCCCAAATGGCCGTAGGTAAACAAATTTTGTCGCCCAGTGCTGCGCCCGACCAGGCCGCGGCCATTCAACGGCTCAAAAGCGAAGTACAGCGGCAAGAGAGCCACATGAGCACGCTCGATGTCGCCATGCGCCGATACACCGCCGAAGAAACCGCCTTGTCCGCATCCAACGACATCCTGATCAGGATGAAGGAATTGGGTATTCAAGCCGCCAACGACACGATGAACCCAGACGACCGCAAGAGCATCGCAGTGGAAATTCGGGCCTTGCGCGACCAACTGCTGAGCTTGGGCAACACGCGCGATGACAGCGGGAACTACCTTTTTTCTGGCACCCGCGTCAACACACCTGCTTTTGCAGAAGATGCCAATGGTGCTGTTGTTTACCAGGGTGACCAAACCCAAACTCGCATCCCGGCTGGCGTCGAACGCAGCGTCCAATTCACCCGAGCCGGCACCGATGTGTTCAGCCGAGTGGTCCGCGACGATGGCAAAGGTGTTGGTTTTTTCACCGCCATCGACCAAATGATTGCCGGGATGGAAAACCACCAAACCAACAAGATCCAGCAAGGCATTACCGACCTCGGCCAAATGCACATCAACCTGACCTTGGCACAAGCTCAAAATGGCTCTGACCAAATTGTGGTTCAGTCTCAATTGGACGTGTTGGACGAAACAGCGCTGCGAATCAAATCAACCCTGTCCGACATCGAAGACTTGGACTACGCCGAAGCCATGACCCGCATGAACAAAGAAATGATGGGTCTTGAGGCCGCCATGGGCAGTTTTGCCAAGATCTCCGGATTGACTCTTTTTGATTACATTCGCGGCTGATAGACCAGCCACACACCAATAAAGTCATAAGTACTTTGACCGAATCCTGAACTGAATCTTCACATTCCCGAACCACAACCATGGCCACCAGCAACATTGTCAACACACTCGGCGCCGGCTCTGGAATCGACACCAAAACCTTGGCGAAGGATTTGATGGAGGCCACGCGAGAACCTCGAAAAGCCATCATTGAAGAAAAAATCAGCAAATCCGAGGCGCGCATATCTGGCTACGGTGTCATCAAATATTCTTTGGGAGAGCTCAAAACCGCATTTGAAGGTCTGAACGATCTGAGTGATTTCTCATCTTTGCAAACAGCCAACACACAACCCTCCGCTTTGAGCATTGTGACCAGCCCCACGGCGGCTGTCGGAAGTTATCAAATAGAAGTCACACAAGTAGCCCAAGCGCAGCGCAGCGCGAGCAATGGTTTTGAAAAAATAAACACCAAACTCAATGGTGGGCAAGGCTTTAACCTGGCTTTGGCAATCAATGGCACGCCCTCATTACCGCCCATTGATGTCGAAGATGACACCCCTGAGGGCGTGGTTTCTGCCATCAATGCAGCCAAACGAGGTCTGTCCGCCCAACTCATACAAACCAGTGGGTCCACGCCGTGGAGAATCGTGGTGACGGGTCAAGAAGGTGCAAACAACGCCTTCACGCTGAATTCAGTTGACGATGGTGGAAACACCTTGAATTTAAATCTTGATTTAAATAAACCAGGTGTTCTGAATCAATTACAAACCGCTCAGAACGCCAAGTTGACGGTCAACAGCCTGCCCATTGAACGAAGCAGCAACACTGTCAGCGACGTGGTCAATGGGGTCACTTTCAACATAGCCACCACGACAACAGTTGGCGTCAATGCCCGTATTGACTTAACGCGTGATACCAGTGGCATCACCACCAAAGTTGAAAATTTGGTGACTGCCTATAAAAGCTTTGAAGAAAACCTTGTCATATTGGGGGATCGAGACAGCGAGGTCGATGAATTTGGGGGGTCTCTTGCTGGTGACACCTTGATGCAAAACATCCGCACGCAGGTCCGCGCCATGCTGACGACCCCCTCCAGCACACCCGGAACAAAGGTTACTGCACCCAGAGACATAGGTTTGAGCTTTGACCGTTACGGCGTTTTGCAATTTGACAAAGCCAAACTTTCAACACATCTGCAGAACAATTTTGAAGATGTCACCAAAATGTTCAGCGCCAACACCAACAACAAAAGCGTGTTCAGTACAACGCCTGGTGGGGTGGCTGGTGATGCGGTCAGCAAACTTGACAAGATGATGCGAAGTACAGGGTCAATAGCACAACAAACCAACAATGCCACCAAACAGGTCGAACGCTTCAAGACCGAACTTTTGCGTCTAGAGGATCAGATGAAAAAGTTATTGGAACGCTACACACGCCAATTCAGCGCGATGGAATCCATTGTGGGCAGCAGCATCAGCATGCGCGAAAGTCTTAAAGGCACATTCGAAGGCCTGGCTAACTTTTACAAAAAATAAAAAACCGCCATTTTTTCAACAAAGCGGCTAAAGTTTGCCGCTTTTGCGCCGACTCACCTTAACGATAAGCCCATTTCGGGCCGTTCCGTCAAGGAGTCCACCATGAATATCCAGTCCATCAGCGGTCATGCGCCCGTGGCAAGCAGTGCGGCCAAAAAGGCTGCCGCATCAATAGACACCATCAGGCCCACACTGGATTTGCAGCCTGATCAAAGCGCTTTGGTCATTTCAAAGGTTGAATTGAAAGCCCCTGAAAAGGTGGACTTAGGTTACAACTCGGAAGAAATGCGCAAAAGCATTCAACAAGCCATTGAAAACCTGAACCAACAGCTTAAAGACAACGGCCGTGGTTTGAGTTTCCAGATGGACGAGACGATCAATCGCCCCATCATCACCGTCCGGAACATACACACCGGTGAAGTTGTACGTCAAATTCCAAATGAAGAAGTCGTTCGCATGGCTCACAGCATCGAAGAAGGCAAAGGCTTGCTGTTCAACGAATTCCTTTGATCCGTTCTTCCTGGGTGTACCTTCTTTAACTCTGTACACCCACCACCCTAAAGTCAAGCATACCGACCAATACGCTGGGCACCGGATGCGTCGCTCAGGCATATCTTGGTCATGAAAATAGTTCATCTGAATGCTCAGCCTTGAGCGGGCCGCATGCGCGGCTTCATAGCATCAGTCAATCAAGCCCCCATCCATTTATCTCGAGTAACGCGGTACCTTAGGCGATGGTCCCGTATCGCGTCCTGGAAAAGACATCACCACGACAAGTGTGATGTGCGCTCCTATTCAGCTGCCCTACTGAGCCGGGGGTCGGGATCAAATAACTTCTTAATTTTTTGTTCATGAGGCTCAAGTTCTTGACAAACGACCCGATTCATCAATCAACAGCATGTCACAACATGTTGTCCATCGTTAAGGCAGGCCCACTTCAGTGACAACCTGCCGTCCATTTGTGATCTGCCTTAAAGGAGAAACATCATGTCAGTTATCAATACCAACGTCAAAGCATTGACCGCGCAAAAAGCCATTCAAGAAAACAGCCGTGCATTGACAACGGCCATGGAGCGCTTGTCTTCGGGCAAGCGCATCAACAGCGCCAAAGACGACGCTGCTGGCTTGGCCATCTCGACCCGCATGGAAGCTCAGACACGCGGCCTGAACATGGCCATTCGCAACGCCAACGACGGCATCTCTTTGATGCAAACCGGTGAAGGCGCCATGAACGAAGTCACCGACATCTTGCAGCGCATGCGTGAATTGGCCGTGCAATCGGTCAACGGCACCAACAACGCATCGGACCGCAACGCACTGAACGACGAAGTCAAACAACTGAAGGCTGAAATCGAGCGCATCGCCACCACCACCGAATTCAACAGCCAAAAACTCTTGGATGGTTCGTTCACAGGCAAAACATTGCAAATCGGTGATAAGGCAAACCAAACGCTGAAGATTGACATTGGCTCTTTGAAACTCAAGGATCTGGGCTTGGGCAGCACTGGCGGCGGTGCAAATGCGATGGTGAGTGGTCGCACAAGCCTTGGTGCAGTCGATGCTGGCGACATCATGATCAACGACCAAGCCATTGGCGCCATCGTTGCTGCCGACGATTTGGAAGATGTGATCAACAACATCAACAACAACGTGGACAACGTGACCGCCAGCGGCTTCAACACCGCTGTTGCAAAGCAAATCGGTACCGGTGTCACCACCGATGGTCAGCTCAAAATTTCTGTCCGTGCCTTGGGCGCAAGTGCGGCTACCACTTACAGCATTTCTGCTTCAGCGAACATGAACGAGTTGGTGTCCAACATCAACAACGAAGTTGGGGCCGCTGTGCAAGCCAGTGTTTCAGAAGGCGGCAAGTTGGTTCTGAGCAATACAACCGGTGCAACGATCGGCGTTGTCGATACTTCTGCTTCAACAGTAGGCTCTTTTGAAACTGCTTCGGGTTTTTCCGCCACAACTGCTACCGGGTTTACGTCTTTTGCAGGTTTCTTGAAATTGGAATCTGACGATGGCAGTCCTGTTCGCATTGACAAAGGAGCGCAAGGCACACTTGCTGACTTGGAAACACTGGGTTTCCGCCCAACGACCTCCGATTTCAGCAAGTCATCTGACGCATACACGGTGACTGGCTCCGGACTCACAAGTGCTGGTATTGCCGCAGCATGGGGTGCAACCGATATCAAAATCAACGGAATTGCCATTCATGATGCCGATATCGTTACCGATACATTCCAACGCAAATTGGACGCGATCAATAACTTCTCCAACGAAACGGGTGTGATTGCATCTGCATACTTGGATCAAACTCTCACCCTGACAGACGCGCAAGTTGCATCGGCTGGAACAGGTTCAATTCTTTCCTTCAACGGGACAACTGTATTTACAGGAGCGGCAAATACATCGGTCGCTGATGTCATCACAGCAATTAACGCTCAAAAAACCAACACCGGTATCACAGCCGAAAGAACCACAAACGGCGTGCGCTTGACAGGCTCAAACGTCCAAACCCTCACAATTGGCGGTACAGCAACGTCTGCAATGGCAAGCTTTGTATCAGGGGTTTCTTTTGCTTCGATTCGTTTGGACTCTGTATCGAACAGCCCAATCAGCATTGAATTGGGTGATAACGCTACGACAATTGGTGCGCATGGTTTCTTTGAATCCAATGTGGGCGCCGCAGACTACATGGTCAACGGAGCGAACCTTGGCGTCTCAACTGGCAGCAGTTTGTCGGGTTTGAGCATTGCTACCGCAAGTTCTGCATCCGCTGCATTGGGAACCATCGACAAGGCCATGGGCACTGTGAGCGATATGCGCAGTAAATTGGGTGCTATGCAGAACCGATTGAACAGTACAGTCGACAACTTGTCCAATGTGGTCACCAACACAGAAGCAGCGCGTAGCCGTATCCAAGATACCGACTACGCCACAGAGACCACTGCTTTGGCGAAATCACAGATCATTCAGCAAGCTGCTACAGCCATGTTGGCCCAAGCCAACCAGCAACCACAGTCAGTGTTGTCTTTGCTCCAGTAATTCACTAACTGAGGGATTTGAGGCATCTTTACCTTCAAGTCTCTCTGGTTGACTCAAAAGCCCGACACCCACAAGGTGTCGGGCTTTTTTTGGCGTAAAAATTGCTTAAGATGAGGAGGATTCCAAGAGGTTTATCAATGAATTTTAAAGTAAACAAAATTAACAACAGTTCTGCCGCTCGATTACTCGATGTGAAGTATCAAAAAGCCGCTGATCTGATCAACAAAAAAAAATACCATGAAGCTCTTATGCTTTTGGATTCAATTCTGAAAAAACAACCAGAGCACCGGCTGGCCAAGCGCAGCAAACCCGTGGCTCTTTTTCATATGGGCCGTCAGCTTGAAGCGGCCAGATTGTTTCACCAGTTGCACGAACAAGACCCCGAAGATTTGGTCATCCTCAAACACTGTGGCGTCGCTTACACAGCAGTAGGTGCTTTTGAGATCGCCACCCAATTTTTGAGCCGTTACGTCAAGTCGAAACCCAATGACTTTGATGCATGGACGAGCTTGTCAGCGGCCGCTGGGAAGTCTCAACAATATGTTGAAGCGATGTTTTATGCCACCCAGGCCCTTTCTTTGGAACCAACCAACCCCAACGCCTACAACAACTTGGGGGCCACCTTGTTGGGTGTCAACAAAATGGAAGAGGGAGAACAGGCTTTTGAAACAGCATTGTTACTCGATAAAAATAATGTTGATGCATTATCAAATTTAGCAACATTGGCGCATCAACGCGGCAATTATGAGTCTGCAGTGACTTTGTATAACAATTTAATAAAAAATTTAGAACCTGACACAAATTTTGCAAAAGAAGTGATCTACCGATCAAGCTTTTCTCACCTGGCAACTGGCGACCTCAAAGAAGGTTGGCGAAGGTATGACCTCGGATTTTTGCCAACAGATCGTGGGAGTCGTACTCCAAAGCGACAATTTCAGGAGCCCCAGTGGCACGGAGAACCACTGGGTGACAAGCGTCTTCTGATATGGGGGGAGCAAGGGTTGGGTGATGAAATTATATTTTTTGGCCTTCTTAATGAAGTTCAAAATCACTGCAAGAGTATCATAGTTGAGTGCGAGCCAAGGTTGGTAAGCTTGTTTGAGCGATCATTTCCGAATTTAAAGATAAAGGCCACCAACTTAAATTCTATAGATCTCACATATTCAAAAGAATTTGATGTGCATATCCCAGTCGGCTCACTCATGGGTTTATTTTGCAACAGCATCAAAGATTTCGAGAAACTTAAACCATATATCAAACCCAACCCTCTTCTGGTTACCGAGTTCGCGAGCAGGCTAAATCAATTCAGTGGAAAAAAATTAGTAGGATTATGCTGGCGCAGTGGAAAACTTAACACCAATAGAAATTTAAACTATCTTTCAATTGACGATTTAACAGATGTAGTCAAATTAGAGGATTGTACATTTGTAAATCTTCAGTATGGTGATTGTGAAGATGAACTAACCAGAATAGAAAATAAATTAAATATCAAAATTTTACGTTGGAACGATGTTGATCTGAAAAATGATCAAGAACAATTAGCAGCACTCATAAGTTGTTTGGATGTAGTTGTTACAGCTGGGACTGCTGTAATGGCACTCTCAATGGCTCTAGGCAAGAAAACAATAATGTTTGGACCAAGAGGCTGGGACTTTTTAGGACAAGAAAAATACCCATGGTCACCATGTGTTGAAGCTTTTTCGCCATCAGGAAGAGATGAGCTAATAAGTATCATACCAAATGTTATAAAACGTTTAAATAATTTATGATTTAATGGCCCTTATTAAAAATTTTATTTCAATAAACAATTTTATAAAAGAAATTTAATGTTTAATTTGTTTTTACGGTAAAAACTGAGTTAGATGCCTGAAAAAAAGCCCCGTTTATAAATATAAATTTTAACAATAGTAATATGACTATGTTATGACAGGGTCATTAGCCACGATGATCCGCCAAACCCGTTATCGCGGTCTTTAAAGTCATCACGGCCACCCTTTGCCAACGGTGATGTACTTATTCTGATCGGCATCGGCCAACTGGCTGTTTGCAATGAAGCCACCACCACTAAAAACGCGCTCGTCGCCATAAGGGGCTTCCCCCTGCTCGATTGGCGAGAATGCCCAAACGCCGGGATCTGTCTGTTTCCAGAAACGGGGGTTTCGATGCTGATCCAGCATGAAATTGAGCGCCCTAATATTGACGCCCAACCAGTCGCAAAATTTGTCCGTATGCTGGAGCGGCGCATGCTCATAGCGCCGGACCAAAGCCAGTGCGTCATCACGCGTCAGGCGGCCATGCCGAATTTCGCGTGTCGCATGGTCTGTCACCTTAGAAAAACCATGCTTGTAACTTTTTAGCCGGTCATGCACATCCATGAAGTTGAAGCAGTCCACATGGTCATAGCAGTCGAATGTCCGTGCGAAACTTGCCGTGCGGTATTCATGCTGGCGCATCATCTCCTCGTGCTGAGCCTTGGGGTCCCAGCGCACATAGTTACCCAAATAGATGCCCCTCACACCCACCCGGTCCAGATCGTGATCTGACGGGTATCTGTATTGCCAGACATCGTCTTCGGTCAACGTATCGAAGATGGACAGAAGGTCGTCAGCCTCTTTGCCCATCAAGTCATGGTCCTTGCGGTAGCGACGGGTCATCTCGACTTCATGTTCATGGGAAAACATGCCGACCTGCTCGAGCCCCTGATGCGCACCCCAGATAATCAGTGGCACGCCATAGCGAACTGCCGTCTGGACAGGAAATACTGTCTGGCCGGCAAGGCAAGGCCAATAGATGCTGCCAAACTCACGCAAGGTCGTGCGTGTGATTTTCTTCACCGAGTTAGGATTCACGTTTTGTACCAAAATATCGCAGTTGAATCGGATGCGAAGATTCGCCAGATTCCAGATTCCCAGCGAAGTATTGAAGTACTTGTTGTAAGTAACGAGCAAAGGATTGAGACCCAATTTCTCCTTGACCAAATGGACAATGAAGTACGAGTCGTTTCCTCCAGTAACCGGAACGATGCAGTCGTAAGTCTGTCCACCAATGCTGCGATAAGGGCGAACCAAATCCTCCAGCTTCTTCCACCGCCCATCCCAATCAAGGCTATCCTTTTCTTCATGGATGCGGCAGCCCGAACAAATCCCTTCCTCATCCAGCGTAAGGCCAAGTGGATGCGATGCAGGATAAAGGCATCGTTTGCAGGTTTGAATCAGTTGCATATTCAGTTTGACTCGATCTCTACAGATGGCGCCCGCAAAGGAAGATCTGCAAGCTGGTGTTTAAATGCGCCAATGGCGTTTTCGCGATAATTCAGGGCATTTCCAATCGCGGCTGCGGTCACCTGTCGGACATCCAGCACACGGCGCAAAACTGAAGCCTCACTGAGTCCGCCAAATGCGATCAGGGGCAAATCGTGCAACGGAAATTGTTTCAGCAGCTCAAAGTCAAATCCACGATCGTGCCCTTCGTTTTTCCAGTCAATGATGAGCGCTTCCGACACCACTTTCTCACGCAGAAGCGCCACCACCTTTTCATTAAGCGGGGCATGTGTGCTGCGGCGATAGTCGAGCCAGCATAACCGACCCGATTCCATCGACAACGGCAAAGCCGCAATCAGTGCCTGCGCACCCAATCGGTCCGATAGCCCCCTCGCGACCTCGGGCGCATCGCGCAGCAACGCATCGATGCACAAACGGTCTGCGCCGGATTGAATGACACGAATACCCTCCTCGACGGTGCGTATGCCTCCGGAAAAAATGATCGGCGTCCCCAGACCCATTTTGGCTACCCGGTCGAGCAAGCTAAAGTCCGGCCCCATTTGCTGAGCCGAGCGGTCGACGGATTGCAAAATGATTTCATCCGCGCCCCATCGATCGAGGTTCTCCGCCAAGATTTCGGGCTTGCCCAGGGGCAGATGACGGCGATAGCCAAAGGACTGCACCGCCCAGCCATTTTTCACCGTGATGACACCGACAAGACGTTTCTTAAGCACGGCACAACCCTTCAATCACTGAAGCCAGCATGGCTCTCCCTGCCGACTGACTTTTTTCCGGATGAAACTGAAGCCCCACCACATTGTTGCGATGCACCCCCACCGTGAATGGCTCGCTGAACTCATCCATCCTTGCAACTGCCATCTGATATTGGGCCGGCGCATCGAAAACATAGGAATGATTGAAGTACATGGCCTGCCCATCGCTGTTCATGAACAGCGGCTCATCCTTGACCACCTCGATGCTGTTCCAGCCTATGTGCCAGCGTGATTGTTCCAGTGCCATGACTTTGCCCGGGATCAGACCCAGTCCTGCTGTAAGCCCCAGTTCACTGGAACTGTCCGCGAGCAGTTGCATTCCAAGACAAATGCCAACCACGGGCTTGCCACCCAGGGCCTGCTGACAAAGAATGTCAGCCAGATCACTGGCGTGCAGCGCCTGCATGGCCGCCGGGAACGCACCCACACCAGGAAGCAGCAGTAAATCCGACTGAGCCAGCGTCTCGCTGTTGCCAGCGATTCGACACCGATAGCCCATCGTATGCAACGCATGCCGAACAGAAGCCAGATTACCCACGCCGTAATCAACGATACCGATGGTAAGCCGCTTCACAGCCCCACCCCGACCTTGAATTTCGGGTGAATCGATCCATCGGATTCCACCGTGAACAAGGTCTTGTTAACCGATGCTTTAACTTTTTCCCAAAAGTCCGCTACAGATATTCCTAGATAATCACAGTAGTCTTTGATGTATTTTTGATCCTGAGCATCGTCAAATCTTTCGACGATTTTTATAGCGGCTTCACGACTGATACGCCCTAAACGAATTTCCTCGTTGACATAATCTGTCACTCGACCGAAACCGAACTTGTAGTATTTTATCAACTGGTTGACCGGTGTGAAATCTTCATCCAATGCCGTAACCCCATAAAGATCACCGGTCTTCTCAACGCCATCAACACGTATCTCAAGACCATTTGCACAGGAGTAGGCTGCATTATTAACCAAAGACCAATCACCAAGGAACCATCCAAGGTAGACGATCTGAAGATCATGCTTCTCAAATTCTTTAGTTTCTGGATACACATATGAAACCAGATCAGCCTTAGAAAATCCGCAATCCAGCATCCAGTCTAGGCCACTCGAAAGCGTATTCATATAGCGCAAACTGTTACCATCATATCCAGTCCGCCCAAGTGTTTTCATATCACCCAACTGTAAACCTGGATTTTCGCCCCAAAATATCAACTTGATGCCATACTTGATAGCGATCTGGGGCACTGAAGCAAAAAGCGCCATTTCTGTCGAACGGAAGGAATTAGTAAACTCCCGAAAACCTTCGCGTTTTAATTTTTTCCAGGTTTGTGGCGCTGGCGCACTGACTACGACATCAAAACCAAGTTCTATCAAGTTTGAAAGGTTGTTCACACCACGCTCGGTCACCTGCTCCGGCGGGTAACTCAAACAAACTAGCAGCGGATTGATACCCAGTTTGTCGCGTAGAAACAATGCTTGACGTGTACTATCCTTGCCTCCGCTTACGCCAATGATGCAATCATGGTATTGGCCTTTCTTCCTGGGATGACTTGCCAGCAGATCTTGAAGAATCTCAAAACGCTCATGCCAATCCACATGCTGAAGCGCTTCAAAATAATTGCATGCAGGACATACCCCATCCGTCGAAAAGACGGTGTTGGGTCGGGTATCCGGTTGAAGACAACGATTGCAATACTTCATGCGTTATCCAAATCAGTCTTGCGGCTTTCGCGCAACGATCCACATGTTAGACGACAGCCCTTGATGTATCAAGAACTCTTGGAACGCCGCTCCGAGTCGCTCCCAGTCATCCACCAAAACTTTTTTCAAAAAAGGTTGATTCGACACATCGAATTCACCAGAGATAATCTTGTTTCTAACCAAATCGGCATCCAGCTTACCTGGGGTAAAACTTTCAAGTATTTCCAACCCACAACTGGTCAACAACTGAGCCAATGATTTCGGATTGAAATAATTTAAATGTTCATGATCAACGGTATTACTCGTCGTGCCCAAGGTCTCAATATCGAAGCCCTGCCCGTTTGGACAGGTTAACATTATAATTCCTCCCGGCCTCAACAAGCGTGTCATATGCCCAACAAAATCAATCGGTGCAAACAAATGTTCGATTACTTCAAAACTGGCCACTACATCGAATAACTCTGCAGCCTCTAATTGAATCGATTCAACAGGCACTTCTAAAACTTCAAGCCCCTTGTCCCTGCATGTTTTTGCCAGATCTGGTGTTGGCTCCACAGCAACCACGCGGGTGAAGACGTCGCGCTTTTTAACTTCTCCGCAAAACGTCCCAAAACCCGCCCCCACTTCCAGTATTGAGCCCGTATGAATTTCGTACTTACGACAAAGCTCCAACAAGCGATCAACTCTAGGCACAAAAATTCTCTCACGCCTAACAGACTCAGAAGCAGGAAAAATCACCTCATTCCAATAGGCATAATTAGGAGAACCGCGATAAAACCACTCCAGCACATCTAAAGGAGGGCGTGGGTTAACGTAAAAAGTGTTGCACTCTTTACACTCCACGTAATTTATTCCATTTTTTTCGAATTTCGGTGCGTGTGCATTAGCCCCACAAGCGGGGCAGTCCACATGAACAAACTCACCATAACGGGATAGCATTCTGCCGACATCTGTCAATGCTGCAATTCTTTGATTGGCCATCAATTGCACGGGCCGAATTTCCTTTTCCGAAAATGTACTCACCTTAATCTCCATCCATCATTAAATAATATGCAAATTAAATCGCCACAGCATGAAAAACTCCGGCATTTTTGAATGGCGAGGCATCTGCAGGCCTATCGTTATCGAATACACAAGCGATATTTCTGCAGCGGCCGTGCAATGCTTGAAGTTTTGACACGAGGTTCGCTTAGACATCACTTCAAGCAATCCTGCCGCACCGGAGTCCCCCAGGCGACGTCAACTGAGAGTGTCGCCCCGATAATCCGATCAAGATTTTTAGGCGCAAGGCCGAACCCAGGGCGAATGCTCTTCACTTTTTCCGGTGTAATTTTTTCACCCGCCTTTGTGTCCTGCACAAAGTAAAGCGAGCGGCGAAATTTAACGTTGCCTTCTTCGCTTGATTTGCGACCGTAATCCACCCGACCCAACGCTGACCAAGCGGTTTTTGCACCGCGACACAGCGCTTCTAAATCTGCTGGTTCCAAGGAGAAGCTGTCGTCTGGCCCACCACCGCTTCTGTTCAGCGTGAAGTGCTTTTCAATGATGCTGGCACCCATAGCCACGCTGGTAATGGCGGTGGTGTTGTCCAGGGTGTGGTCAGATAAGCCCGTAACCAAGCCAAACCTTTCGATCATGTCGGGAATGGTACGCAAGTTGTAGTCTTGCGCAGGTGCGGGATAACCGCTCACGCAGTGCAAGATGGCCAGATGTTTGCAGCCACCTTCGCGGGCAGCGTCAATGGCTTCCTGAATCTCATCGGCATCGGCCATGCCGGTCGAAATGATCATTGGCTTGCCCGTGCTGGCGGCGTATTTGATCAGCGGCAGGTCCACTGCTTCAAACGATGCAATCTTGTAAGCCGGGGCGTTCAGGTCTTCCAGCAGGTCGATAGCGGTGTTGTCAAAGGGCGAACTGAAGATGGTGATGCCAAATTTGCGCGCGTGTTCAAACAGGAGTTTGTGCCAGTCCCAAGGCATGTGTGCTTCTTCATACAACTCATACAGCGAACGACCGTCCCAAAGTCCGCCGCGAATCTTGAAGTCTTCGCTGTCGCAGTTGAGGGTGATGGTGTCTGGCTTGTAGGTTTGAAGCTTGACAGCGTCTGCGCCGGCCTTTTTGGCTTCTTCAATGATACGTAGCGCGGTTTCGAGTTTGCCGTTGTGGTTGGCCGAGAGTTCAGCAATCACATAAGGGGAATGCTCGGGACCGATGGGCCGGCCTGCGATTTCAATTTGAGGCATTGGGTTGATCCTGTTTTAGTTGGCTTTCTTGCCAGTCTTTGGCCAGCAGACCAAAGCAAATAAGGGTGTAGTACTGATTGGCAATGCATTGTTGTTCTCGCAGGCGGCCTTCTTCTGCAAAGCTCAACTTTCGATGGAACGCGACGGACGCCACATTGGTTTCAATGGCTTGTCCGCACACCTTGTGCAGCCCCAAGGCGTTGAAGGCGTATGCCAAAGCAGCTTGGCCAAGTTTTTTGCCGCTGCCTTTGGGGGCATCTGGCCGTACATAAAACCCCCAGTCGGCAATGCCGCCTTGGCAAACTTGTTTGAATTGAACAAAGCCAAGAGTATGAGCGCCATCCAACACGATCAGCTGTTGCCGGGTCTTGTCTTCCTTCACACGCACAAACCAGTTGCGGTGCTCTTCCAGGCTGATTTCATGCTGCGTCAGCATGCAGCTGCGCACAGCAGGATGGTTGCGCCAATCCAGGACCATGCGCAAGTCGGCATCGGTCAATGCGCGAACGGTGCAAGCGTCAGACATGGGGCTCTAAAAGTAATTCAACCACTTGGGATACGCCGTTACACGCTGCCAGTTTTGCTGAAGCTTGGCTCATTTTTTGGAGCGCTGCTGTTTGCGTGGTTTTGTCAAATAGTGCAGATATTTGGGTCCTGAGTTGCTCCGCATCAGCCGCTACCCAAGCGGCGTCATGCGACTGCAATGCCATCGCACCACTGTGTTGATTTGCGGCCAAGATCAAAACGAATGTGGGCAAGCCCACAACACATCTTTCCCATGCACTGCCACCAGCCGCACCTATGCACAAATCACTTTCAGCCATCAGTTGCGCCATGTTGCTCACACCCACCAGCACTTGTGTTGACCGGGGCATGGCTGCTGCGCGGGCTTGCACTTGGGCCATCCAGGGGGCGTTTGGTCCCATAACCACGGTTATTCGCAGATCGTTGGGCAATTTGGAGCGGGTCAGTGCGTCCAGAACTTGACTCGTGGCGTTTGTCTGGTCAACGCCGCCCATGGTGATGAGCAGGTTTTTCAGCTGCAGGCTTTCGCGACGCTTCAGACTGTGTTCGCGCCATTGCGCAAATTCAGCCCGGAGCAATGCATATGCCGGGCCAATCAGGGTTTGCGTATGACAGCTAATCATTCCAAGGTAGTCTTGGGCTTGGCGACCCAAGTTTTGATCCAGCAGCAGGTCGCAGTCGTGCGGGCGATCGGCCAAGTCGTCAATGACCATGATGCGCCGAGTCTTTGGACGCAGGGCTTGTTCCCAATGGCGGTCGAGCGCGTAATGATCCACCACCAGCCAGTCAACCACTTGATCGTCCAGAGCTTGCTGCGTTTGCAAAGCATCGGTTGCCCAGTCGGTGCCCAGCCATTTGGCGTGTGTTGGGTATGCGGGGGCGGTGAGTAAAACGTCAGCTGGAGGCAGTGCTATGACACTGTGTCCGCGTTGGTGGATAAGATCCAGTAAGTGACCAGCGTGCGAGCGACAAATGAAGGTGCATTGCGCACCGCATTCGCGCAGGGCATCGGCCAGCGTCAGGCAGCGCATGACGTGCCCTGTGCCAATGTCATGCGAAGCATCAGTACGGAAGACTGTTTTCACGGCTCAATTACGGGTTATTTCTTCTTGAAAAGCCACCACGTGACATCATCAAAGCCAGCGTTGTCGTAAAGATGCCCCCATAGAAATCCATGATCCACAAGTTCAACGGGGAAGTTTTCGATGAAAAGCTTGCCGAAGTCCCGCTTAAAAAGTTTATCCTTTTGTCCTTGGTACTCGAGCATGATCGGAGTGCGATTGAAGTACTCGCCCATCAAAATGTACCCGGATGACAGCTTATACATTCTCTCCATATTTTTCAGCAGGTTGTCCGGATGGATATGGATCAATACGCCAATCGTGAATACCAGATCGAAGCTTACTTCTTGGAAATTCGCATCCTCGATTGCGCCATTGAAGGCTTGCGCAAAATCATGCCGGCTAGTGACAAACTCGAATGCAGGCTGACTGATTTCGATGATCGATTTGCTAGCGCTGGGCAGCAACGCATTTAGAAAATCGATATTTCTGCCGATGTTGCAACCGCACTCCAGTATGGAGTTAATAGGCGCCACCTTCTCCAGCATCAGTTTCCAAGCAGCGACTCCCTTTTCCCGGTCGAATTGGCTGTTCTTTTTAATGTATTCATCGGCATAGGTATTGGCCCAGAATTTTTGCTGCTCGTTCATATCTACTCCAAGGAATATTTAAAATTAATTGGAAGATGCCAGGTGGATGCGCTCAGCACGCTTCCAGTCATCCTCTGTGTCGATATCCACCACGCGCCAGCCCGGAATCTGGTAACCAATGGCGCTGCTGTGAACACGTGGATTGGTCAGCCATGCCCGTTTAGAGCCCCAATAAAACTGACCTGCATCGTGATATGCCTTCTCGAGATCTTGAGTTCGGACAACTTCATATTCGGGATAAAAAGGCAAGGTTCGGCCATGTTCATCCCGCTTCATAGCCCTCTGTATGGCAGAAGGGAATTCGGCGACTGGGAAGCAATAATCGGCATCCGAGCGATTCAAGAAAGCCCATGATTCCTTGAGATCAACAATCTCTAAAAATGGCACACAGGCATAGATGCAACACACATGATCAATTTGAGAGCCTAGTATTTCTTCGCAAGCCTGGATGGCGTGGGCGACGACTGGCACAGTCGGGGTGTGATCATCTGCCAGTTCAACAGGCCTGACAAACGGGGTCTTAGCTCCCCACTCGCGGGCAATCTGAGCTATTTCCTCATCGTCCGTCGAAACGATGACGTGATCGAACAAGTCCGAACCGCGTGCCGCCGCGATGGCATGAGCGATCATGGGTTTGCCAGCAAAGAGCCTGATGTTCTTGCGGGGTATGCGTTTACTGCCTCCACGCGCAGGAATGATTGCCAGTTTCATACGCCCATAGCCTCTCGGAGGCTGTTGACGATAAATTGCTGCTCAGCATCGCTTAAGTTGACGTGCATAGGGATACTGATAGCTTCACAGTAATACTGCTCAGCCTCCGGATAGTCGCCGAGCTTGAAGCCCATGTTTTGGTAGTACGGCTGGGTATGCACTGGGATGTAGTGCAAGTTGACCATGATGTCTTTGGTGCGCAGAGCTTCAAAAACTTGGCGATGGCTGAGCGCAATGCGGTCGAGTTGCAGGCGAATCACATACAAGTGATAGGCGCTATAACTGTCTGGTTGTTGCCAAGGCAGGGTGAGTGGCAGATCTGACAAGAGTTCGTTGTAACGCTGGGACATCTGGTGGCGGCGCTGAACGTAGCCGGCCAGCCGTGTCATTTGGCTGGCACCTAATGCGGCTTGCATGTCGGTCATGCGGTAGTTGAAGCCCAGCGCCACTTGCTGGTAGTACCAGGGTCCTTCCATCGGCTGGGTCATCAGGGCTGGGTCGCGGGTGATGCCGTGGCTGCGCAACAGGCTTAGCTTAGTAGCCAGTTCGTCGCTGTTGGTCAGGGCCATACCGCCCTCACCCGTGGTGATGATCTTGACGGGATGGAAGCTGAAGACGGTGATGTCGCTATAGCGGCCGTTACCAATGGGCTCACCTTTGTATTGGCCGCCAATGGCGTGTGATGCGTCTTCGATGATCTTGAAGCCAAACTTTTGGCCCAAGGCATGGATGGCGGCCATGTCGCAGGGCTGTCCAGCAAAATGAACGGGCACGACCACCTTGGGCAGCTTGCTGGCTTTTTGAGCCGCAATGAGCTTGGCTTCCAACTTTTGGGGACACAGGTTGTAGGTGCGCGGGTCAATGTCGACAAAGTCAACTTGAGCGCCGCAATACAAAGCGCAGTTGGCAGATGCAACAAATGTATTGGGCGTGGTCCAGAGCCAATCACCGGGGCCAAGGTCGAGGGCCAGGCAAGCGATGTGCAAAGCGGCCGTGGCGTTGCTGACAGCGATAGCGTGTTTGGCACCGGTGTGACCGGAAACGCGTTCTTCAAACTGCGTGATGGCCGGACCTTGCGTCAGGTTCACGGATTTCAGGACGGCGACGACGGCGTCAATGTCCTCTTGCGTAATATCCTGCTGGCCATACCGGATCATGGCTCAGATACTCCCAATCTTGTCTTTGTTCATACGGATCCAGTCCTGCAACTGCATGTCGGTAAGCCATTCTGCATTGTTGTCACTGGCATACACAAAACCCTCAGGCACTTTGACCCCGGTTTTGATGCGCTTAGGGCAATTGGCCCATCCGTTGATGGTGGGCAAAATTTTGAAGTGCTCGGGGTATTCGTAGGTGTAATGCGCGTCTTCTGAGCTGATCATTTGCTCATGGAGTTTTTCGCCTGGGCGAATGCCGACCACCTCCTGGCGAGCCTCTGGTGCCAGCACGCGCGCCAGATCGGTCACTTTCATGGAGGGAATTTTTTTGACATAGATTTCACCACCCACCATGTCTTCAAAAGCATGCCAGACCAATTCCACGCCCTCCTCCAGCGAAATCATGAAACGCGTCATTCTCTCGTCGGTGATGGGCAGGACCCCCTTGTCCTTGACAGACATAAAAAATGGGATCACCGAGCCTCTAGAGCCCATGACATTGCCGTATCGGACGACTGAGAAGCGCGTACTCTTATCACCAGAATAGGCGTTACTCGCCACAAACAACTTATCAGAAGCCAATTTGGTGGCACCGTACAAGTTGATCGGGCTGCTGGCTTTGTCGGTGGACAGTGCAACTACCCTCTTGACGCCTTTATCAATGCAAGCGTCAATCAAATTCATGGCTCCCATCACATTGGTTTTGACACACTCGAATGGGTTGTACTCCGCAGTGGGCACAATTTTGGTTGCCGCAGCATGAACCACAAAATCAACGCCATCCAAGGCGCGGTGGAGTCGATCTTTGTCGCGGACATCGCCAATGAAGAAGCGAACCCGCGAGTCACCCTCAAACTTCTTAGCCATATCCCATTGCTTCATCTCATCTCTGGAAAAAACAATGATTTTTTTGGGGTTGTACTTTTCAAGGGTCATGGGCACGAACGTGTTGCCAAATGAGCCTGTACCCCCAGTCACCAAAACAGTTTGATTTGTAAACATAGTCAACTCCAGTTTGACCAATCAAGCAAAATCTGAGCCAACTTAAAAGTCAAGCTGTCGAATAATCGACGCCAAATTGCACGCACCACTTTGAATTGGCGGACTTTGCAGCTGAGTAGCCGGTAAAAAAACAAGAAGCGGTCATTTTTGGCCGCATGTGGCAAAAAATTGCAATGCCATTCCCTGTCCAGTCGCCGCTTAGACGCAGCAACAAGGCCAAACACCGACGATGTATTGGCAAACAACTTGCTTTATCACCACAACTCAAGCTGTCCAAGACAGACTTTTTAGGCTTTTGCAGGGTCCAGGTGGGCCAATCTGCAAAGAAAACAAATTCAGGCACAACTATTGCTTGAGACCAAACTAGGAAATTCCAGCAAAAAATTTTGCCGGTTTATTGACCAATCACCGAGGACATGTTCATGAGGTTTTCATCAAAACGCAGCTGTATGAGTGCCACTTCAGGGTTATCCACTCGGTCTGAAGGTGTGGTTTTTTCAGGGGAACTCAACTCTGTTCCCTTTCAAAACTGTGCCGAAAACCCAAGAAGCCGACATAAAACTCGGCCTGAATCACCAGCGAATTGAATTCTGAACCTCTTCTACAAACGAATATTTAAGGAAAAATGATCATGAGCGTTATCAACACCAACATCAAGTCTTTGGTCTCTCAAAATGCGATGGCCAAAAATAGCCGCGATCTTTCGGTTGCCATGCAGCAGTTGTCCACTGGCAAGCGCATCAACAGCGCCAAAGACGACGCTGCTGGCTTGGCCATCTCGACCCGTATGGAAGCTCAGACACGTGGCCTGAACATGGCCATACGCAACGCCAACGACGGCATCTCCCTGATGCAAACAGGTGAAGGCGCCATGAACGAAGTCACCGACATCTTGCAGCGCATGCGCGAATTGGCCATTCAATCGGTCAACGGCACCAACAATGCTTCAGACCGCGCCGCACTGAACGACGAAGTTCAACAACTGAAGGCCGAAATCGAGCGCATCGCCACCACCACCGAGTTCAACAACCAAAAACTTTTGGACGGGTCTTTCAAGAACAAGACCCTGCAAATCGGTGACAAAGCCAACCAAAGCTTGAGTCTGGGGATCGATTCGATCCGCATCAAAGATCTGGGCATGGGGGGCACTGCTGGCCCAGCCAACACCATGGTGGGTGCACGCACAAACTTGGCTGCAGTCGATGCCGGCGACATCATGATCAATGACCAAGCCCTTGGCGCCATTACTCCTGGGGGTACTACGCTCGACGATTTGGAAGACGTGATCAACAACATCAACAACAGCGTAGACAACGTGACGGCCAGCGGCTTCAACGTGGTGGTGGCCAAGCAGACTGGCACCGGTGCCACCACGGATGGTCAGCTCCAACTGTCTGTGCGGGCGTTGGGTGCGAGTGCGACCACAACATACAGCATTTCCGCGTCAGCCAACATGAGCGAGTTAGTGTCCAACATCAACAAAGAAGCTGGCGCTACGGTTGAAGCCAGCATCAACACTGAAGGCAAGCTGGTTTTGAGCAACAACACCGGTGCAACCATTACCGTGGTGGATACGTCAGGGACTGGATTTGAGGGTGGTTCAGGTTTTTCATCCACTTCAACTGACTTCAAAGGCTTCTTGAAACTGGAGTCTGATGATGGCAATCCTGTTCGCATCGACAAAGGCCCCCTGGGTACACTGGCCGACCTGGCTAGTTTGGGGTTTCGCCCAACGACTTCTGAGGTGGGTAAGGCATCTGACGCTTATACGGTCACAGGTTCTGGACTCGATGCCGCTGGTGTTGCCGCCCCATGGGGTGCTACCGATATCAAAATCAACGGAATTGCCATTCATGATGCCGATATCGTGACCAATACATTCCAAAGAAAATTGGACGCAATCAATAATTTCTCCAATGAAACGGGTGTTATTGCTTCTGCATACATTGATCAAAGTCTCACCCTGACAGACACCCAAGTTGCATCGGCTGCAACTGGTGCAACTCTATCCTTCAACGGAACAACTGTCTTTACAAAAGGGGCCACTGGATCAGTCGCCGATGTCATCACAGCAATTAATGCTCAAACAACCAATACCGGCATCACAGCAGAAAGAACCACAAGCGGCGTGCGTTTGACAGGTTCAAACGTTCAAACCCTGACAATTGGAGGCACCGCAACTGGAGTAATGACTAGCTTTGTAGCAGGCACTTCTTTTGCTTCGATTCGTTTGGACTCCGTATCGAATAGCCCGATTAGCATTGAATTGGGTGACGCCGCAACAGCAATTGGTGCGCATGGTTTCTTGGAATCCAATGTGGGCGCCGCCGACTTCATGGTCAACGCAGCTAGCCTCGGGGTTGCCTCTGGCAGCAGTTTATCGGGCATGAATGTCAGCACCGATAAAGCTGCAACTGCTGCATTGACGACCATTGACAATGCCATTCAAACCGTGAGCGAGATTCGCAGCAAATTAGGTGCCATACAAAACCGTTTGAACAGCACGATGGACAACCTGGCCAACGTGGTGACCAACACGGAGGCGTCACGCAGCCGTATCCAAGATACCGACTACGCCAAGGCCAGCAGCGAATTGGCACGGACTCAAATCATTCAGCAAGCGGCTACAGCCATGCTGGCACAGGCCAATCAAGACCCGCAAACTGTGATGCAACTCTTACAGAACTGATGCAGCAGACATGATGTTTTGAGCCTCGTTCTTTGCTGTGCTGGAGGGATTTTTCAGCGAATGGTTTTAAAACCAAGTGCCAGAAAGATAAGCCCCATATTTTTTGATCACAGAGGCATTGGCATCATGGCCCCCAAGTGCGCTGTTAAAGCACTCAAGGCCAAGCCATGGAGGGCATTCTTGACACGCCACGCTTGTTCCAAGCGCCAGGTCGCTTGTGGCACTTTGGCGCCCTTGCTTTTCTCATGACCACTTTGACAGAACCCACCAAAGGCCCCAACTGCTGGCAATGTCAGCACTTTGCGGTCAGCCATGTGCCGTCCACGCCCTACGCTTGCCGGGCCATGGGTTTTCAGTCGCGGGTGCTGCCCGCACTGGAGGTGCTGCGAGCGGATGGTCAGTTTTGCAAACTTTTTTTGGCCAAAGCCACAACGATTTCGCGCTGATCGATCTTCCCCAAACTTTGGGGCTGTCAAAGTTCTGACAGAGTTAATAGTTGAGATGAATTTAATATAAATACTAAGTAAACTTTTATTTTTAAATAAGTTATTTAGATATTCAATAAAAACTGGCACGAGGGTTGCTTAACAGTTTGTAACTGTACAAGAGGTCACCGCCGTGAAGTCACACCCTGTTTCCACCCCACTTGCTCTTTGGTTAGACCCAGAATCCAGCTTGAGTGCCGAGCACAGCCAAGCACTGCACGCCGCAGGCTGGGCAACTGCAGCAATTCACACCTTGGATGAATTGTTGGCCCACGCCGCCGATGCGGCCTTGGTGGTCTTGCACTTGACATCCGATGTCACACGACTGAAGGCCGTTCAGCAACTGCTGCAAGATGCTGGGCTCAACACACCTTTGGTTTGCCGAGTCGACCGCCACGAGCTGGACTTGGCCGTTGAGGCATCGCAATCTGGCGCTCTGACCGTACTGGCTGCCGACGATGTGCGCACAACTTCTTGGCTTCGGGTGCACACCCTGTTCAAACCCGCAGTCAGTCGCATCGCACCAACGCCAGTGCGTCAAGTGGTGTTTGTTGACCCATCAAGTCAGCACCTGTTGGCCTTGGCACGCAAAGTGGCTCAAGCCGATGTGACGGCTTTGCTGGTGGGGCCTACTGGCTCGGGCAAAGAAGTCTTGGCGCGGGTTTTACACGAGGCCTCCAACCGCGCCCTGGGGCCATTTGTCGCGCTCAACTGCGCGGCTATGCCCGAAAATTTGATTGAAGACATGTTGTTTGGCCACGAAAAAGGCGCCTTCACAGGAGCGCACCGTGAGCAAAAGGGATTGTTTGAACAAGCCCAAGGCGGAACTTTGTTCTTGGATGAAATCGGCGAAATGCCGATGCACCTGCAAAGCAAATTGTTGCGCGTGTTGCAAGAACGCCAATTGACGCGTCTGGGTGGCCAAAGCGTGATCCAGTTGAATGTGCGCATCGTGGCCGCCACCAACAAAGATTTGAAGCAGGCCATCACAGAGCGCGAGTTTCGCGAAGATTTGTATTACCGCATTGCCACCTTCCGCATGCGCTTGTTACCTCTTCGTGAGCGTCCAGGCGACATCATTCCGCTGGCCATGCAAATCTTGCTGCAACAAGCTGTCCAGCCTTGGCACATGCACCCCCAAGCCCAGCAAATGCTGCTGCAATACCCTTGGCCAGGCAATGTGCGTGAGCTCGAAAACGTGATACGCCGTGCGGTCGTCTTGTGCACAGACAACCACATCACACCCGCTCATTTGATGTTTGACGATTGGTTGACACACAGCCATCCGTCGCTGAAAGAACATGCGCCATCAGAACCCTTGGGCCTCGAAGTAAGTGCAGCTTCATTGGCGAAGACGGAAGAAACAAGCCACGCAAGTGCTGTTTCTGAGGTCGTCTATTCGGCAGTGACGCCGGAGCAGCCTACCGATTTGCAAAGTGCGGTACGCCTGAATGAACACCAAGTGATCATGGCCACGCTGGCCAGCACGCCCAGCAAAACAGAGGCTGCCAAGCGCTTGGGCATCAGCCCCCGCACCCTGCGCTACAAGATGGCGCAACTGCGTGAACACGGCATGAACATGGCCGCAGCCTGCTGAAGGAACAACCGATGATTGAAAAAGCCATCTCCCCCGCCAGCATCCAGTCGATGTTGCAAACCCTGCGCACCCACCAGGCGCAGGCCTCGTCGTTGCAGGGCGCTGAAGCCAAAAATCCGTCGAATGAGGTCGGCAAACCCGGTTTTGGGAGCTTCGTTTCGGGGGCGCTCAGCCAGGTCAACGAGGTGCAGGTGCAGTCGTCCAACATGCGGGCGGCCTACGACCGGGGCGAAGACATTGCCCTGACCGATGTGGTGCTGGGCATGCAAAAGTCGTCTTTGGCTTTTGAAGCCACTTTGCAGGTGCGCAACAAAGTGTTGAAAGCCTACGAAGACATTTTGAACATGCCGGTCTGACAGAAGTAAAGAGAACACACCATGGCTACAGCGACCGCATCGATGAACACCGGCATGATGACCATGCCCACCGGGTCTGAAATCGCCCCGGCCACGGCCAACAATGCTGGCAACAACGCCAGCGGCAGCATGGCCTTGACCACAGCGCCGGGCGCAGACACCACCGCCAGTGCAAACACTGGCCTGAATGTTTGGCAGAACATTGGACTGTCAGACACCTTCAGCAAAGTGATGAACCAACCCTCAGTGCGCAAAGTGTTGCCACTGATTTTGATGTTGGCCGTGTTGGTGGTGTTTTTGTTGGCTTATGCATGGATGCAATCCACGCCCTACCGCCCTGTGATGCCCGGTTTGCAAGAAGCTGACCAACAAGCCGCCTTTGAATCGCTCAAAACGGCCGACTTCAAACCCAAAATTGACCCTGCCACTGGCCAGCTGACGGTACCTAGCAACCGCTTTCACGAGGCGCGCATTTTGTTGGCCTCGCAGGGCTTGCCCAAAGCCGGCACCACGGGCATGGAGGGTTTGAAAGACCAGTCGTCCATGACGACGAGTCAGTTGATGGAGCAAGTCAAGATCAACACCGCTTTGGAGCAAGAGCTGGCCCGCAGCATCATGCAAATTGGCACGGTACAAAGCGCACGCGTACACCTGGCCACGCCCAAGCAAAGCGTTTTTGTCCGCGACCGCACGCCGCCCAAAGCTTCGGTGGTGCTGGCGCCCTACCCGGGCCGAGCGGTGTCGGCCTCACAAGTTCAGGCGATTGTTCATTTGGTGTCGTCCAGCGTGCCTTACTTGGCACCTGACCATGTGACCGTGGTGGACACGGTGGGCAAACTGATGACCGAGTCGGCCACCGAGCAAAAGCTGGGTTTGACTTCGGCGCAGGAGCAGCACAAACAGCACCTGGAAGAGGTTTACCGCAACCGGATCATGCAAATCCTGTCGCCCATGCTGGGTGAAGGCAATGTGCGCTCGCAAGTGAACCTGACACTGGATTTCACCCAAACCGAGAGCACCACCGAAGACTTTGACAACCGCGAAAAAGGGCCTCGCACCCGCTCTGAGGTATTGGCCGAAGACCGCTCGGCCAGCAAGTCGGCCGAGGGTATTCCTGGCGCTTTGTCCAATACACCGCCGCCCGACCCCACCACCACCAACAACACCCAAGCCGATGCGGCCAAAGGGCAAGCCGACTCAACGGGCAAGCTCAGCAGCCGCTCGACCCGAAATTTTGAAATCGACCGCACGGTGCGCCATGTGCGCAGTGCCAGCGGTGGGGTCATGAAGGTGAGCGTAGCGGTGCTGGTGAACGAGCGCCCCGTGGCCGAAAAATCGACCGACCCCAAGGCCCCCAAAAGCGTGCCGTTCACACCACAAGAGCTGGATCAAATGCAGCAAGTGGTGCGCGGCGTGGTGGGATTTGACCCAACGCGAGGCGACATCGTGAGCGTGGTGCCCGCCAAGTTTGAGGCCCCTGCCCCGCTGGAAACGATTCCTTGGTACCTGGAGGACATGGTCCAGTCCGGTATCACCAGTGCCTTGATCGCCATCAGTTTCATCGCGTTCATGATGATCGTGGTGCGCCCAGTCATGCGCAACCTCTACGACACGAAAGCTGAAGCTGAAGCCAGCGCAATAGCCGCCCTGGCAGATGGCGAATTGAGCGCGGACGACATGCGAATGATCCAGATCGGTGAAGGCGAAAGCCTGGAAGAAATCAAGGCCAAGCTGAAACCGAAGAAATCGAGCATCTCCATGGACATGCTGGACACCGCCAACACCTATGATGACAAAGTTGCCCTCATTCGCATGTTGGTGGCCGAGGATTCGGGCCGCGTGGCCAATGTGCTCAAGAGCATGGTCAAAGTCAATTGAACAAGTCGAGGTAAGAAACCATGGCCACCAAAAAACCCGACGACAAAGACGCCAAATCACCCGCAACAACTGCCGATACGCCTGAGATCTCGATGACCCAGGAGTTGACGCAGGAGTTGGCTGATCTGACCAGCACCCAGCGCGCAGCTGTTTTGATGCTTTTGCTGGGGGAACAGCAGGCTTCTGAAATCATCCGCTTCATGAACCCCAAAGAGGTACAGGCTCTGGGCGCCGCCATGGTGTCGGTGTCTGATTTGTCTCAAGAAGCGGTCAACATCGTGCTGGACGAATTTGTCACCATGCTCAAAAAGCAAACCAGTCTGGGACTGGGCACGGGCGACTATGTTGAAAAAGTGCTGAAACGCGCTTTGGGCGACGACAAAGCGGCTTCGGTGCTCAGCCGCATCATGCCGGGGCAAGGCAGCAAGGGTTTGGAGATTTTGAAATGGATGGACGCTCGCTCCATCGCTGAAATGATCCGCGGCGAACACCCGCAGGTCGTGGCCATCATTTTGTCGGTCCTGGAATACACCGTCGCGGCCGATGTGATGAATTTCTTGCCCAGCGAATCCAGGCCCGAGATCATGCAAAGGATTGCCAGCCTGGAGACGGTCCAGCCCTCGGCCATGGAAGAGCTCGAGCAAATCATGATGAAGCAATTTGCCACCAACTCGTCGTCCAAGTCCTCCAGCTTTGGGGGGGTCAAAGCGGCTGCAAAAATCATGAATTCGGTCAAAGTGGAATTGGAGTCGTCCATCATGGCTGGCTTGTCCCAACTGGATGCAGACCTGATGCAAAAAATTCAGGACAACATGTTCACCTTTGAAAACTTGGTCGGCGTGGACAACAAAGGCATTCAGGCCATCATGCGCACGGCCGAGCCCGATCTGCTGATGGTGGCCCTCAAGGGTGCACCCGATTTCGTCAAGGACAAATTTCTGGGCAACATGTCAGCCCGCGCAAGGGTCATGTTTGTGGACGACATGGAATCCAAAGGTCCGCTGCGCATCACCGAAGTGGAAGAAGCGCAAAAGAAAATCATGCGCTTGGCCCGCAAGCTGTCCGATGCCGGCGAACTGGTTTTAGCGGGCGGTGGCGATGGCTTTGTCTAAGATGGGCACTTACGACAGTGTTTGGAATTCGGACGCATTGCTGAGCAAAGCCACGGTGGTGCACACCTTTGCACGGACCGAATGGGATGCGGTTCAATCGCGATCCTTCGGGTCTTGGCCAATTCCTGTCCAAACCGCTTTGCCATCCAAACCGGATGGGCCATCGGCCTTAGAGGATGAGGGCAACCTGGCACCTGACTTGATCGATACCAGCGCCTTGGCACTGGCTGCGGAGCCGTCAGACACCGATGAAGCATCAACCCAAACCACAGTCTCGGAAAAAGCCTTGGAGCAGCTGCGCGACGAGGCCTTTCAGGCTGGTGTGGCCGAAGGCCGTGCCCAACTGCTGGCAGAAACCCACACCGAGCGCTCGGAAGAGCGAGAGTTGATCCAGCGTTTGGGATTAGAGCTGCGCAGCATCAGCCAGGATCCGCAACGCTTTTTTGAACCCCTTAAGCGCTTGTCATTGCATTTGGCCGAGCAGTTGGTGAGGGCAGAGCTGAAAATTTCTGGCCAAGCCATCCATGGCTTGGTTCAGTCTTGCATCCAGCAACTTGACCACCCCACACCACCGGTTCATGTCAGCCTGAACCCGGAGGATCTCAAGCGCCTGCAAGCCATGGGGGAAGCAGTCACTGCCCATATGCAATTGGAGCCCGATGTCCACTTGCGGCCGGGCAGCGTGCGCGTGCGCGTGCAAGACAGTGTGGTGCAAGACTTGATTGAAAACAGGCTAGAACCATTGGCACGGCGTTTGTTGCCCGAGCCAGAAGCTTGGATGCAGAACTCCAGCTTGGTGCAAGACCGTGCTGAGGCTTTGCCCGAGTCCACACCCAAAAGGGATTGGAATAGACAAGTGATTGACGTGCAAGACACCGACGTGAAACCGTCAACTCCAAACGATGGCGAACCCGAATGAACTTTGACCATGAAGTCAACCAGTTGATCGGTTCGTTGCATGCACCGGAGCCGCAACGCAACGGCACGCTGGTGCGCTTGGTGGGGATGCGGCTGGAGACGCGGGGCCTGATGGCACCCTTGGGCGCTTGCTGCGAAATCGTTGGGCAGTTGGGCCACCGGGTCGAAGCCGAGGTGGTGGGTTTCAACGACGAGACCTTGTTTTTGTTGCCATTCACCGAACCTCAAGGCATTGGTCCGGGCGCTCGGGTGCGGGTACTCAGTCACACATCCCAAGTGGCTTTAGGCCCTGACTTGCTGGGGCGCATCATTGACGGACGCGGCCAACCTTTGGATGGCAAACCTGCCCCGGATTGCCGAGATGTGCTGAGCCTGCAAGGCCGTCCCATCAACCCGATGGAGCGCGGTCCAATCAACGAAATTTTGGACGTGGGTGTCAAAGCCATCAACGGCATGCTGACAATTGGCCGGGGCCAACGCTTGGGACTGATCGCCGGTTCTGGTGTGGGCAAAAGTGTGTTGCTCGGGATGATGACCCGTTTCACCGAAGCCGATGTGGTGGTGATTGGCCTGATTGGCGAGCGCGGACGCGAAGTTCAGGCTTTCATTGAAGAGTCGCTGGGGCCTGTGGGCCTGGCCAAGTCGGTGCTGGTGGCGGCACCCGCCAACGAATCGCCGGTGTTGCGTCTCAAAGCCACGCACCTGACACACGTGATTGCAGAGTACTTCAGGGACCAAGGCAAAAACGTGTTGATGCTGGTGGACAGTCTGACCCGCGTGGCGCATGCGCAGCGCGAAATCGGCCTGGCCGTGGGCGAGCCACCCACGGCCAAGGGTTATCCGCCATCGGTGTTCGCCTTGCTTCCCAACTTGATTGAACGCGCCGGTGTGGGCCGCCACGGCGTAGGCTCGATCACCGCCATTTACACCGTGCTGGCCGAAGGCGACGACGCCAACGACCCGATCGTGGACATTGCCCGTGCTTCGCTCGACGGGCAGGTCATGTTATCGCGCAAGCTGGCCGATGCCGCCCACTACCCCGCCATTGATCTGAATGGCTCGGTGTCGAGGGTGATGCAAAACCTGATTTCGCCCGAAGATCAAAAAATGGCCAACCGCTTCAGGCGTTTGTGGTCGCTTTACCAACAAAACCAAGACCTGATTCAGGTGGGCGCCTACGAGGCCGGCAGCAATCCGGACCTGGATCAAGCGATCCGCCTGCGCACGTCGATGGAACATTTTCTTCAGCAAGACATGCACAGCAGCCAAGACTCGGCGACCACCCGCCACGAAGTTCAAGTGCTGATGCAGAACTGACACCCCAAGGAGCCCCCATGCGACAAGCCCGAACTTGCTGGCCGGTCCTGGTCAAAAAAGCCCAGGATGCGGTGAACGACGCCCAAAACGAAATCGCCCAGGCCATGGCCCGCGTTGACCAACTGCAGGCCAGCCATGAAAGGCTGTGCAGGCTGTACGACGAGTACCGGCTCAGAGAGCAAACGGCTCAAGTGCCTGTGATGGGCATGCAGGCCAGCATGAACCAACGGCAATTCATGGCCCAGTTGCTCAATTTGCAGCAGCGGGTGGTGTTGGACCTGAGCAGGGCCAAAGACCACGTCGCCATAGTCCGAAAGAAACGTGCATTGGCTGAGATTGAGTTGCACAAGATGAAGTCGATGGAAGCCCAAGATGCCAAGGCCGTCGCCCTTGAGCAGCAGCGCCATGAGCAAAAGCTGATGGACGAGTTGGGCGTGCGGCAGTTCAACCTGAGCTTGCAGCGTTGAGGGCGCAGTTCAAAGGGTTTTCACGGGGTCTGACGCACCCAAAAGTGCAAATCAATTGACCCATAATGACCAGGATCGTTGAGCGCCACACCAAGATTTGGCGTTTTTTCTTCCTTGTTAATGGAGACCCCCATGAGCCAACCCTCCTCACGCCGCCAAGTATTGGCACAAGGCGCCGCCCTTTTGGGCGCTACTTCTTCGGGCCTGCTGGTGCCACAAAGTGCGCTGGCCCAGACCGGAAAAATCCGCGTTGGCCTGATGCTGCCCTACACCGGAACCTTTGCACAGCTGGGTGTGGCCATCGAAAACGGCTTGCGCATGGCCATCAACGAACAAGGCGGCAAATTGGGTGGCCGTGAAATCGAGTGGTTCAAGGTGGACGACGAGTCCGAGCCTTCCAAAGCCATCGAAAACGCCAACAAATTGGTGCAGCGCGACAAGGTCGATGTGCTGGTGGGCACGGTTCACTCGGGTGTGCAAATGGGCATTCACCGCGTGGCCCGCGAAAGCGGCGTGATCAACCTGATTCCCAACGCGGGCGTGCACATGGCCACCCGCGCCCAGTGCGCCCCCAATGTGTTCCGCACCAGCTTCTCCAACAGCCAACCCACCATGGCCTTGGGCGAAACCATGGTCAAGCGCGGCCATAAAAAGGCCGTTTGGATCACTTGGAAGTACGCCGCTGGCGACGAGGCCTTTGAAGGTTTCCGCGACAGCTACACCAAAGCCGGTGGCACCATCGTCAAAGAACTCGGCCTGCCCTTCCCCAACGTCGAGTTTCAGGCTTTGCTCACCGAAATCGCCGCCCTCAAGCCCGACGCTGTGGCTTGCTTCTTTGCGGGTGGTGGTGCGGCCAAGTTCTTGCGCGACTATGCAGCCGCTGGCCTCAAGGGCAAGATTCCGCTGTACGGCTCGGGCTTCCTGACCGAAGGCGTGCTGGACGCTGCTGGCCCTGCGGCCGATGGCGTGCTCACCACCCTGCACTACGGCGACGGCATCGAGACCAAGCGCAACAAGGAGTTCCGCCTGAACTACGCCAAGACCTTCAAGCTGCAGCCCGATGTGTACGCGGTACAAGGCTACGACACGGGCTTGCTGCTGGTGCAAGGTGCCAACGCCGTCAAGGGCGACGTGAGCCAAAAAGCCGCCATGATCAAGGCGATGGAAGCCGCCGTGATCGACAGCCCACGCGGCAAGTGGACCATGAGCAAATCGCACAACCCGGTGCAAGACATTTACTTGCGTGAAGTCTCCAACAAAGAGAACAAAGTGATCGGCGTTGCCGCCAAGGCTTTGGCCGACTCCGGCGCAGGTTGCCGCATGTAAACTGCGCGGGCCCTCCGTGCCACGGCGGATTTCGGTCCGCCGTTTTCATTGGCGCTTGGGCTTTGTGCATCACCCTGCCGTTCTCACCCATTTGAAGAGAAATTCCTGATGGATTTTGTGAATTTTTTGATCCAGCTGCTCAACAGCGTTCAGTACGGGCTGCTGCTGTTCATGCTGGCAGCGGGCCTGACGCTGATTTTCGGCATCATGGGTGTGGTCAACTTGGCGCACGGCAGTTTTTACATGCTGGGCGCTTATCTGGCATGGTCGCTGGCCGCGCAGTTGGGCAGTTTCACTTTGGCCATCCTCGTGGGCACGGCTTTGTCGGTGGCCTTTGGCTTGGTGATCGAGCGTTTGTTGTTTCGGCACTTTTATCACCGCGACCACCTCGACCAAGTGCTGCTGACCTTTGGCCTGATCTATGTGTTTGAAGAGCTGCGCTCCATCATCTGGGGCGACGATGTGCACGGCTTGCCTGTGCCCCAATTGTTGGCAGCGTCCATTCCCCTGACCGAGAACCTGTCGTACCCGGTGTACCGGCTGTTCATGTCGGGCGTGTGCTTGGTCCTGGCACTGGGCTTGTATTTGTTGATTTCTAAAACCCGTTTGGGCATGAAGATCCGTGCAGGCGCTTTCAACCGAGAAATGACCGAATCCTTGGGCGTCAACATCAAGCTCATCCACTCGGTGGTGTTTGCTTTGGGCATTGGCCTGGCCTCGATCGCCGGCATGATCGCCGCGCCTGTGTCCAGCGTCTACCCCAACATGGGCTCACAGGTCTTGATCATGTGCTTTGTGGTGGTGGTCATTGGCGGCATCGGCTCGGTGCGCGGTGCTTTGATTGCTGCCTTGCTGGTGGGTCTGGTCGACACCTTTGGCAAAGTGCTGCTGCCCCAGGCCTCGGGCATGCTGGTGTATGTGCTGATGGCCTTGGTGCTGCTGTACAAACCCGAAGGCCTGTTCAAGCAATGAATCCGAAAAGAACACCATGAGCTCGCCCCAAATTCACCTCGAAACCCTGCCTCGCAGCATCCAGCTGGTGATGGTGCTGGGCTTTTTGGCGCTCGCCGCCTTTCCCTTTGTCGGGTCTGACTTTTACACGGCCATGGTCGTGCGCATGATGATCCTGGCCATCTTGGCCATGAGCCTTGACTTGCTGCAAGGCGTGACCGGATTGGTGTCGCTGGGCCATGCCGCCTACTTTGGCTTGGCCGGCTATGTGCTGGCTTTTATTACCCCTCAAAACGAAGCCATCAGCCTGTACACCAGCTTGCCGCTGGCCGTAGGCGGGTCCGCTCTGGCCGCTCTGGTGATTGGCTTTTTGGTGGTGCGCACACATGGCATTTACTTCATCATGGTCACCATGGCTTTTGCGCAGATGATTTTCTTCATCTTCTTTGACAACAAAGCGCTGGGCGGCTCGGACGGTTTGTTCCTCAACTTCCGGCCTGATGCGGGTGTGATCGACCTGGAAAACAAGCGGGTGTTTTATTACTTCACGCTGGCCTGCTTGGTGGCGGTTTATGTGTTTTTGCGCCGCCTCCTCTGGAGTCCTTTTGGCCGTGCGCTGTCGGGCATTCGGGTGAATGAGCACCGCATGCGGGCCTTGGGCTTCAACACCTTCAGCCACAAGCTGGCGGCCTTCACGCTGGCCGGGGCTTTGGCGGGTTTGGCCGGTTACTTGTTTGCGGCGCAAACCGGTTTTGTGAACCCCGAACTCATGGGCTTTCACCTCAGCGCACACGCCATCATGATGGTGATTTTGGGCGGCATGGGCAATTTTGCGGGGGCGATTGTGGGGGCCTTCAGCTTTGAGTATTTGTTGCACGTCTTCAAGGACTTGCCCGATATTGGCGGCTTCAAAACTGGCAAACACTGGCAAATGTGGATGGGCCTGTTCATCGTGGCCCTGATCATTTTTGCGCCCAAAGGCATTTTGGGTCTGGTCAACCGCTTTGTGGGCAGCAAAGCTGCTGTCGGCAAGGAGGCAGGCCATGACTGAGCGCAAGACCTTGATGTCGGCCAGTGGCCTGACCAAACGCTTTGGCGGCTTGGCAGCTGTCAACGATGTGTCACTGGAACTGTGGCGCGGGCACATTCATGCCGTGATTGGTCCCAATGGCGCGGGCAAGTCCACCTTGGCCAACCTGCTCTCGGGCGATTTACCGCCCACCAGTGGGCGAATGACGATGTCGGGCACCGACATCACCGGCTGGACCCCTGAAAAAATCTCCCGCCACGGCCTGGGGCGCAGTTACCAAAAGACCAATATTTTCAGCACCTTCACGGTTTGGGACAACGTGCGGTTGTCGGCGCAATCGCGTGCGCAGCCCTCCCCCTTCAACCCTTTGGGGTGGCTCCAGGCTGCGGCCAGGATGCAGGCGGTTAACCAACGCGCCGAACGCGCCATCGAATTGGCCGGGCTGCAAGACCGCCGCCACGCCCAAGCAGGCGCCACCAGCCACGGCGAACAACGCCAGTTGGAAATCGCCATGACCTTGGCCACCGAACCCCAAGTCTTGTTGATGGACGAGCCATTGGCGGGCATGGGCCAAGCAGAAGCCGAGCGCATGGTGCAGTTGCTGTTGCGTCTTAAAAATGAACATGCCATCTTGCTGGTCGAGCACGACATGGACGCGGTGTTCACGCTGGCCGACCACCTCACGGTCATGGTCAACGGGCAAGTGATCGCCAGCGACACGCCCGCAGCCGTGCGGACCGATGCGGGCGTGCAGGCGGCCTACTTGGGCGAGGAACATTGAGATGAGCGATTTGTTGATCCAGGCCCAAGACCTGAACACCTTCTACGGCGCCAGTCACATCTTGCGCGGCGTGAACTTTTCTGTGGGCCGGGGCGAGACGATTGGCCTGATGGGCCGCAACGGCATGGGCAAAAGCACCTTGCTCAAAACACTCATGGGCATCGTACCGCCGCGCACAGGCACCGTGGACATCAAGGGCCAGCGCATGAACGGCCGCCCCACTTTTGAAGTCGCACAGCAGGGCATCGCCTATGTGCCTGAGGGCCGCGGCATCTTTGGCAACCTGAGCGTGGTGGAGAACCTGAAAATGGCCGCCCGACCGGGCACGAAGGGCCAGCGCGACTGGACTTACGAGCGGGTGCTGGAGACCTTCCCTCGCTTGAAAGAGCGCCTGGGCCACGGCGGCCAGCAACTGTCAGGCGGAGAGCAACAAATGCTGACCATCGGCCGGGCACTGATGACCAACCCCGACGTTTTGATTCTGGACGAGGCCACCGAAGGCCTGGCCCCGCTGATCGCCCGCGATATCTGGCGCATCTGCAGCCTGATCAAAGAAAGCGGCATCAGCTCGATCATCGTGGACAAAAACTGGAAGCACGTCACCCAGATCACCGACCGCAACATCATCCTGGTCAAAGGCCAGGTGGTGTTTGAAGGCTCGTCACCCGTTTTGCTGGCCGACCCGGGCGTTCTGGAGCAGCATCTGGGGGTCTGAGGACCTTCACAGCAAAGGGCGCAATTCTCTGGCCGCCTCCAGCAGCAAGGGCAGCCACTTGCGCTGCACCGCCCCATCGCTCAATTGGTCTGCCGTGCCCACCACATTCAGCGCGGCCAGCGTTTGGCCTTGCATGTTGCGCAGGGGCACCGCCAGTGCGTGGATGCCCAGCTCGTGACCATCGCGGGCCAGGCAATGGTCGTCCTGCCGCACCTGATCAACCAGCGCCTTGAATTTGGCCGGAACCACTTCGGTTTGAGGGGTGATGCGGGCCAACTCTCGGCCTTTGAGCCAGGCAGCAAAGTCGGCCTTGGGCAGACTGGCCAGCAACACCCGCCCGGTAGAAGTGGCGTGCGCTGGCAAGCGCGCGCCCAAATGCAAGCCATAGGCCAAGTGGCGCACTGGCTCGGCCACCCCGGCACTGCGTGCCACGATGACGCATTCGTCACCATCACGCACCACCGCACTGAAGGCCGCCTGCGTTTGTGCGGCAAGCCGGTTGAGCGTGGGTTGCAGGGTGCGCGGCAGGCGCGATGTGGCCATGTAACTGCCCGCCAAGCGCAGCACCCGCGCCGACAACCAATAGTGGGAACCATCGGTTTCCAGATAACCCAACTCGGCCAGCGTGAGCAAATGTCGCCGGGCCGCAGCCCGCGTGATGCCCGTGCGCTGCGCGGCCAGTGTGGCGTTCAGGCGTTGGCGCTCGGTGTCAAAAGCCTCGAGCACAGCCAAACCTTTGGCCAGGCCTTCGATGTAATCGGCTTTCGCCAGGGTCATGGGGCACCATCTAAAAACAAATTGCGGCACCAGCCGCGGCAACTGAATATGGTATTGATTTTGGTCATTTTGCGCGATCATCGCACAAAATGACTCATCACCGCGCAATCATCATCACGCTTGCAAGCGCTCCATTCAGCAGCCACATAAGCTTTGGGATTACCTTTTTGCACTTGAACACGCCATGAGCACCACACGCACCCAAGTCGCCATCGTCGGCGCAGGCCCATCGGGCCTGCTGCTGGGCCAACTGCTTTTCAAGGCAGGCATTGACGCCATCATCGTTGAGCGCCAAAGCGGCGACTATGTGCTCTCGCGCATTCGCGCGGGCGTGCTGGAACAAGTGACCATGGACTTGCTGGACGAAGCAGGCGTGGGCCACCGCATGCACAAAGAGGGTTTGGTGCACACAGGTTTTGATCTGCTGTTCAAAGGCGCTCGCCACCGCGTGGACATGCACAAACTCACTGGCGGCAAAAAAGTCATCGTGTACGGCCAAACCGAAGTCACCCGCGACCTGATGGACACCCGCCAAGCCGAGGGTTTGCCCACAATTTACGAGGCAGAGAATGTGCAGGTGCACGAATTCGACAGCCAAAAACCCCGAGTGACTTACGAAAAAAATGGCCAACTGCACACCATTGAATGCGACTTCATCGCCGGCTGCGACGGTTTTCACGGCGTATGCCGCGCCAGCGCTCCCAAGAGCGCCATCAAAGAATACGAAAAGGTCTATCCCTTTGGCTGGCTGGGGGTGCTGTCTGACACCCCGCCGGTGCACCATGAACTGATCTACGCCAACAGCACCCGTGGCTTTGCCCTGTGCTCTCAGCGCAGCGCCACGCGCAGCCGTTACTATTTGCAAGTGCCCACCACCGACAAGGTCGAGCAATGGTCGGACGACGCCTTTTGGGCCGAGCTGCGCCATCGCCTGGACCCCGAAGCCCGTGAGCATCTGGTCACAGGCCCCAGCATCGAAAAAAGCATCGCCCCGCTGCGCAGCTTTGTGACCGAACCCATGCGTTTTGGCCGGATGTTCTTGGCCGGCGACGCCGCCCACATCGTGCCGCCCACAGGCGCCAAGGGCCTGAACTTGGCTGCGACTGACGTCAAGTATTTGTCCACCGCCATCATTGAGTTTTATGCCGACAAGACCGATGCCGGTATCGATGCTTATTCTGAGCGCTGCTTGCGCCGCGTTTGGCGTGCCGAACGCTTCAGCTGGTGGTTCACCAGCTTGATGCACCACTTTCCAGAAAACGGTGACATGGGGCAGAAGTTCCAAGACGCCGAGCTGGACTATCTGATCCACAGCGAAGCCGGCTCACGCACCATGGCCGAAAACTATGTGGGCTTGCCGCTGAACTTTGGCGAATAAAAGCCCGCAAGGGCGACAACCCCGGCTCAGCGCTCATCCGATAATGCGAGCATCTTAGAAGCCGCACAGCGCGGCTTCGCTTCAATACCAAGGTGCACGCATGTCTTCTGTCAAACCCCTGCGCGGTCTGCGCGTTTTGAGCCTGGCCCTCAATCTGCCGGGCCCCGCCGCGTTGATGCGTCTGGCCCAAATGGGCGCCCAATGCACCAAGGTCAACCCGCCCTCAGGCGACCCGATGCAGCACTACAACACCCGTGGCTACGATTTGTTGCACGCGGGTGTCAAGCACAAAACGCTGGACCTCAAAACCGAAGCCGGCCAAGCTGCGCTGCACAAGCTGCTGCCCAAGACCGATGTGCTGCTCACCTCGTTTCGCCCTTCTGCACTGGCCAAATTGGGCTTGGACTGGAAGGCTCTGCACCAGCAATACCCTGCCCTGAGCTTGATCGAAGTGGTGGGTGCACCCGGCCCATTGGCCGAAATTCCTGGCCACGACTTGACCTACCAAGCCGAGGTTGGCCTGGTCAACGGAATGGACTTGCCGCCCAGTTTGTTTGCCGACATGGGCGGCGCCGTGATGGCCAGCGAAGCCACGCTCAAAGCCGTCATCACCCTCAAAACCACGGGCAAAGGGTCGCACCATGAAGTGGCTCTGTCTGAAGCTGCTGCTTGGCTCGCCCTGCCACGCCAACTGGGCCTGACCACGCCCGATGGGGCGGTAGGCGGCGCACATGCGGGCTACCGCGTGTATGCCTGTAAAAACGGCCGCGTGGCCGTGGCAGCTCTGGAGCCGCACTTTGCCATGCGCCTGTGCGAAGCCGCTGGCATTGCGCTGGTACACCCGGTCAAAGACCTGTTCAAGCCCGCCACGCGCCAAGCGATCGAAAACTTTATGGGCAGTCAAACCCGCGCCCAACTGGACAAACTGGCCACGGCCAAAGACATCCCGCTGCTCACGTTGCCGCGCTGAGCGCCTGGCACTGAAAACAGTGCCTCTTTGTCAGCAGCTGTCGCCCAGGCGGCTCAAATGGTTGGGTAGCGTTGTTTTCGATCGGCTTTTCCCTTGAATATTCAAGGCTTTTCTTGTTCAATGAAGTCACTCGTTTGGAGCAACGCCATGAACAGGAAAGCCATGACCCTTACAACTTATCGAGGCCTTTGGGCCTTGGCCTTGCTGACCCTGGTGAACACCAGCACCCATGCGCGCGTCACCCGCATCGTCATCGACGACACACGCCCTGTGGCAGCGGTTCCGGGCAAACCAGCGGGCATTGCCTATGAACAAGTGGCTGGTCGCGCCTTTGGAGAGTTGGACCCCAAACTCGCACAAAACGCCATTGTTCAAGACATTGAGCTGGCCAAAGATGCCGACGGCAAGGTTCGCTACATGGCGTCCTTTGTCATCTACAAACCCGTCAACCTCAAAGAAGCCAGCGGCCTGATGTGGCACGACGTACCCAACCGGGGGCGCGTTTATCCGTATGCTGAACAAGAGTTCGCCAACGGCGACATCGGGTTGGCCAGCGCCTGGCAAGGCGACAACGTGGGGGCCACAAGTGTGAAGTCCAAGGCCAGCATCAACGGTCTGCAGTTCTTGCAGCTCCCAGTGGCCCAAAATCCAGACGGCTCCAAGGTCACGGGGCAAGTCTTTGCCCGCATCGTGAACCGCTCGGGACCTGCTTCGCAGCCACTGATGGTGCAAACCAACCCCGTGCCTTACCAGCCCATGAGCCTGGACACGCGCCAAGCCAGCTTGGTCTCGCGTGGCCGCGAAAACATGAATGGCGAAGTGTTTGATGAACAGGCCATCGCCCCCACCGAATGGGCCTGGGCCAAATGCGATGCACAAAACCCCTTTCCCGGCAGTCCAGACCCCACGCAGATTTGCCTGAAAAACGGCTTTGACGCCAAACGGCTTTACCAAGTCGTGTTCACCGCGCAAGACCCCTATGTTTTAGGTCTGGGCTTTGCAGCATGGCGTGATGTGGCGGTGTTTTTCAAACACGCCAAAGTCGACGATGCGGGCACGCCCAACCCCGTGGCCAGCACGGTCACCCACAGCATTGCGCGGGGAATTTCGCAATCGGGTAACTTCCTGCGGGGTTGGCTGCACTTGGGCTTTAACCAAGACGAAACCGGCAAGGCTGTTCATGACGGCCTGTGGCCCATCATCGCGGGCCGCCGCATTGCGCTGAACTTCCGTTGGGCGCAGCCCGATGGTGTGCTGGAACTTTACCAAGCGGGCAGCGAAGGCCCCCAGTGGTGGCTGCCGCATCCCGACACCGTTCGCGGCATTCCAACCGCTGGCATTTTGGACCGCTGCACCCAAAGCCGCACCTGTCCCAAGATCATGGAGCACTTTGGCTCGGCCGAAGTCTGGGCGTTGAAACTCACGCCCGAGTGGATTGGCACCGATGCCAAGCAAGACTTGCCACTGCCGCCCCATGTGAAGCGCTACTACATCGCCAGCAGCACCCACGGCGGTGGCGTGGGTGGCTTTGACACCAGTCTGCCCGGTGTGGCACTGCCCAAAGAGGGCCCCATGTGTCCGGGCAATAATTTTGGCCAAGCTGTCTTGCCGGCCAACCCCGTGCCACACCGCGAAACCGTCAACGCTCTGCGCGTTCACTTTCGCAACTGGGTCATGAAAGGCACCGAGCCACCGGCCAGCCAGTACCCAACTTTGGCCAAAAACCAATTGGCCCTGGCCGAAAAATCAGCGCTGGGCTACCCCACGCTGCCCGGTCTGCGCCCGACCGTGCCTGAGCGGGACTTCATCATGCCGGTGCACGACTACGACTGGGGCCCCGGCTTTAGAGCCGTTGACGGCTCTGGCATACCCAGCAACGCACCGCCCAAAATCAAACAAGTGCTGCCCATGTACGCCCCCAAGGTCGATGCCGATGGCAACGAATTGGGCGGTTTGCCGGTGGTGTTGCTGGACGCGCCCCTGGGCACTTATTTGGGCTGGAACGTGACCGCAGACGGTGCAAGACCTTTCCACAAACACGAGATATGCAACTACGTGGGTGGCATGGTGCCCTTTGCCAAAACGGCGGCAGAACGGCAAGCCAATGGCGACACGCGCTTGTCGCTGCAAGAGCGCTATGGCTCGCACGAGGGCTATGTGCAAGCCGTTGTGAAAGCCACTGAGCGCGCCATGCAAGCAGGTTTTCTGTTGAAGGACGATGCCCAAGCGCTGATTGAAGTTGCCCGCAAAAGTGCGGTACTGCGCTAACGCGCTGCGTTTGTGAAGCTTGCGCAGACTTGGGCCTGTTACCCTAAAGCCTCCAAGACTGGAGGTCAACGTGTCCATCAAAACCCAAGCCCATGTGACGCACTCGCCCCATGAAATGCAGCAGCTGGAGCTGCTGCGTCAACACCGCCGCGCACAACGCGGTCAAGCACTGGGCTCGTTGGCGCACACAGAACCCCTGGACAGTCCACCCTTGCGGCGGGGGCAGCGCTTAGCCGACCAAGTGGCCAGAACCATCGGCTCTTGGCGCTTCATCCTCATCCAAAGCTCGGCCATCGCCATTTGGATCACCGGCAACGTGCTGGTGGGCGCAAACGCATGGGACCCCTACCCCTTCATCTTGCTGAACTTGCTGCTCTCTTTCCAAGCGGCTTACACGGCGCCCGCGATCATGATGAGCCAAAATCGCCAATCTGAGCTGGACCGCAAACACGCACAAACTGACTACGAAATCAATGTCAAAGCCGAGCTGGAAATTGAGCTGCTGCACGAAAAAATTGATCTCATCAAAGAACAAGAACTGCTGGCCCTGACCGAAGCGGTGCGAGAACTTTCGGCACAAGTGCGCTTGTTGACGGCCCGCGCATGACGCTGCCGCGGTGAGGCTCAAGGGCAACCTCGAATTGGCGCCATCTGAGTTTGAAACTGCGGACTTGGTGCGGTGAGGCACTGAAACCCAAGGGCGGTTCGTGCGTCAATAGGTTCTCTTTATTTCCCTAGGAACCATTCATGCAAAAAATCAAACTCTTCGCTGCGGCCGTTTTGTGCGCCAGCTTGATCCCCTTGTCTTCGGCCTATGCCCAAGGCATGAGCAAAGGCGAACTCAAGACCCACAAAGCACGCATCAGCGAGGAATACAAAGCCGACAAAGAGGCTTGCCATGCACACGCCGGCAACGCCAAAGACATTTGTGAGCAGGAAGCCAAGGGCAAAGAAAAAGTGGCTCGCGCCGAAATGGCCCATCAACACAGCGGCAAAGCGGCTGACCGCAACCATGTCATGGTGACCCAAGCCAAGGCGGCCTACTTGGTCGCCAAAGAGCGCTGCGACGACTTGGCAGGCAACGCCAAAGATGTGTGCGTGAAAGAAGCGAAAGCGGTCGAGAAAAAAGCCTTGGCCGATATCGGTATGGGCCAACACATGGGTCAAGCCAAAAATAAGGCGGCTTCAGAAAAGCTGGAGGCCGATTACAAAGTGGCCCTTGAAAAATGCAACGCCTTGGCAGGCGACACCAAGACCAGTTGCGTAGCCGCGGCCAAAGTAACATTCGGTAAAAACTGATCTTTTAACAAAGACAAAACGGCGCTGAAAAGCGCCGTTTTTGATGGGCAAGCGCTTGGTGGATTTAAACCATTGCCTGATTCGCCGCCACACGCGCCCGCGCCGCGTGTAGTTTTTTGTAGCTGTCGAGCAAGCGCTGGTGCCGGTCCAGCGTTTCGAGCTTGAGGCTCGTGGGCGTGAGGCCATGAAAGCGCACACTACCGTTCACCGAACCAATGGCCGCATCCATGCGCTCTTGGCCAAACATGCGACGGAAGTTCACCACGTAGTCTTCTAGGGCTAAATCCTCGCCAAGCGTCACTTCCAGCACCACGTTCAAGGCTTGGTAAAACAAGCGGCGCTCTAAGGTGTTGTCGTTGTATTGCAGGAAAGCGCCCACCAACTCATGGGCTTCTTCACACTGCTGCAAAGCCAGGTGAATCAGCAGCTTGAGCTCCATCACCGTCAACTGGCCCCACACCGTGTTGTCGTCGAACTCGATACCGATCAGCGTGGCGATGTCGAGGTAGTCGTCCAGCTCGTTGTTCTCCAAGCGGCCCTGCAATGCCGCCAAGGCTTCGTCGTCCAAGCGGTGCAGGTTCAGCACATCGGCGCGGAACAGCAAGGCCTTGTTGGTGTTGTCCCAAATCAGGTCGTCGACCGGGTAGACCTCGGAATAGCCGGGCACCAAGATGCGGCAAGCGGTGGCGCCGAGTTGGTCATGCACCGTCACATAAGCCTCTTTGCCCATGGCCTGCAAGATGCCGAACAGCGTGGCGGCCTCTTGGGCGGTGGCATTTTCGCCCTTGCCGGCTAAGTCCCACTCCACAAATTCATATTCCGATTGCGCGCTGAAAAACCGCCACGACACGATGCCGCTGGAGTCGATGAAGTGCTCCACAAAGTTGTTGGGCTCGGTCACCGCGTTACTGATGAAAGTGGGCGCGGGCAAGTCGTTGAGCCCTTCAAAACTGCGGCCCTGCAGCAACTCGGTCAGGCTGCGCTCCAAAGCCACTTCAAGACAAGGGTGTGCACCAAAGGACGCGAACACACCGCCCGTGCGCGGGTTCATCAGGGTCACGCACATCACCGGGTACACACCGCCGAGCGACGCGTCTTTGACCAAGACCGGAAAGCCCTGCGCTTCCAAGGCCTCAATGCCGGCCACGATGCCGGGGTACTTGGCGAGCACTTCCGGCGGCACGTCGGGCAAGGCCATTTCACCTTCGATGATCTCGCGCTTGACAGCCCGCTCAAAAATTTCCGACAGGCACTGCACCTGCGCTTCGGCCAGGGTGTTGCCCGCGCTCATGCCGTTGCTCACGAACAGGTTTTCCACCAGGTTGGATGGAAAGTAGATCACCTCACCATCGGACTGGCGCACATAGGGCAGCGCACAAATGCCGCGCGAGGGGTTGCCCGAGTTGGTGTCGAACAGGTGAGAGGCCTTGAGCTCGCCATCGGGGTTGTAGATGCTCAAGGAATGCGCGTCCAACAGACCTTTGGGCAGCGCGTCGCGCTTGCCCGGCTGGAACCAGCGCTCGCGGGGGTCGTGCACGAAGTCGGCCTGCGCGATGTCTTCGCCAAAAAACACGCCCGCGTAAAAGTGGTTGTTGTTCAGCCGCTCGATGTATTCGCCCAGCGCCGAGGCCAAGGCGCTCTCTTTGGTTGAACCCTTGCCGTTGGTGAAACACATGGGCGAATGCGCATCGCGGATGTGCAGCGACCACACATTGGGCACCAGGTTGCGCCACGACGCGATCTCGATCTTGATGCCCAGATTGGCCAACACCGCCGTCATGTTGGCGATGGTTTGCTCCAGCGGCAAGTCC
The DNA here is from genome assembly GCF_943326455.1 of Limnohabitans sp. Rim8. Lineage (NCBI taxonomy): Bacteria > Pseudomonadati > Pseudomonadota > Betaproteobacteria > Burkholderiales > Comamonadaceae > Limnohabitans > Limnohabitans sp. Rim8. The sequence continues at coordinate 21,291 of NZ_CALPTI020000005.1, read as the reverse complement.
TTGCCTGCAATGCGGGTCTGCGACTGCGCATCAGGGCTCAGGGAGAGCAAGGCCTGCGCGTCGGCGTCCAGGTTGTCCACCGCTTCAACGATGAAAGTCGGGCCCGCTTGGATCGCCTTTTTGACCGTGCAGCGGTCAATCGACCGCAAAATGCCCAAGCGGTCTTTGTCGGACATGTCGGCTGGCAATTCCACCTGAATCTTGATGGTCTGCAGGTAGCGGTTGTCGGGGTCCACGATGTTGTTTTGCGACAGGCGAATGTGTTCGGTAGAGATGCCGCGCGTTTCGCAATACAGCTTTACAAAATACGCCGCACACAAGGCCGAAGACGCCAAGAAATAATCGAACGGCCCCGGCGCCGAGCCATCGCCTTTGTAGCGAATCGGCTGATCGGCCAGCACGGTGAAGTCGTCAAACTTGGCCTCCAGGCGCAGTTTGTCGAGAAAGTTGACTTTGATTTCCATGCTGAGGTTCCGGGGAATAGGTGCGCCCCAGCGAAAGATAAGCGGCTGGGAAGGTGAATAACGGTGGGTAGTTTGCCTGAGCGTGGCACCCGAGCGGTTTTTACTCAAATTAAACCCGCCTAAATAATTGAAAAATTATTACCAAATAATCTATTTCTTCAGATCAATCAGTGACTACTCTTAGGTTACTAACGCATCCGCCACACTTGCAGAGTGTGAACAACTGATTACAATCACATGTACACGATCAAACGTATGCCCGAGTTTGATGAGTGGCTGGCCAGCCTGAGGGATGGCGTGACACGCATTCGACTGACCCGACGGCTCGAAAAAGTCCAGCGGGGTTTGTTAGGCGATGTGGCACCAGTAGGCGAAGGCGTCAGTGAAATACGGGAGTTCTTTGGGCCCGGCTGGCGCATGTATTACGTCGAGCGAGACGGCATGCTGATCGTGATGCTGGGCGGTGGAGACAAGTCCACGCAGTCTGACGACATCACCCGCGCCATTGAATTGAGCCGAACCATCACGGAGTAATTGAACATGACCCCAAAAATCAAAGCCGCTGACCTGCCCGACTTCGACATGGCCGAATACCTCAAGACCGATGAGGACGTGGCCAACTACTTAACGCTGGTGCTGGAAGAAAACGATCCAGCCGAGCTGACCCACGCGCTGGGCACCATTGCCCGCGCACGCGGCATGACCGAAGTGGCCCGAGCCTCAGGCCTGACGCGCGAGGCACTCTACAAAGCCCTACGCCCCACATCGCACCCACGCTTTGACACGATTGCCCGCGTGTGCACCGCGCTGGGGGTGAAGCTGGTGGCGCAGCCGATGCAGGCTTGAGTCGCGACACACCAAACGCCCAGGCACCTTCGGGTGCTTTTTCATTGACGGACGTCATCACAAACTCGCTTCAATGATTCAACTGCCCCCAAGCCTTATCAAGCCTTTTGATACTGACCGGCTGCGGGGTGCGCAACTCTTGTGCGAAGAAGCTCACGCGCAGTTCTTCCAATAGCCAGCGAAACTCCAGCATGCGGGCGTCTTGTGCGCCTTTGCGTTCGGCCACAAGGCGCCAGTAGCGTTGCTCTTGCGGTTTCAGCTCTGCGAGACGCTGGGCGTCACGGGCGGGATCGGCGCGGTATTTATCGAGGCGCAAGGTGATGGCCTTGAGGTAGCGGGCGCAGTGCTGCAGCTGCAGCCACGAGGTGACAGCCATGAAATTTTTAGGCATCAGACGTTGCAGTTGCTGGGTGCAGTCTGCGGTGGCATCCGGCGCATTTTTGGTGTCCTTGATCTTGCGGGTGGCCGCGCCAAACTCCAGCAAGATGGTGCCCGCCAGCCGGGCCACTTCGTTGGCAATCAAGGTCAGGCGCCCACGGCCTTCTTCGATGCGGCGCTTGAAGGTGGTTTCGTCGTTGGGCAGCGGGTCCAACAAAAAGGCCCGATCCAGCGCCACATCGATGATTTGGGTTTTCAGCTCGTCGGCGGTGCCCAGCGGCATGTAGGCCACGGCCATCTTTTGCAGGTCGGGGATGTTTTTCTCAAGGTACTTGAGCGCGTCTTTGATTTGCAGCGCAAACAGGCGGCGCAGGCCTGCTCGGTTTTTACTGGCGGCCACGTCGGGCTCGTCAAAGACTTCGATGGTGACGGCGTCTTGCACGTCCACCAGCGCAGGGAAGCCAATCAGGGTCTGGCCGCCTTTGCTGATTTCCATCAACTCGGGGAGTTCGCCGAAGGTCCAGGTGGTGTAACGCTGGGGGGCCAAAGGCTTGGAAGCGGTTGGCTTTTCACCACGCAGTTGATTGTCGCGCCCACTTGCATCCGACTTGGACAAATTGGGGTCTGACCCCAATTTTTCCAATTTTTTTGACTCCGTGCTTTGGGTGGATTGAGGCCCTGCTGCATGCGCTGCCGCCACTTTGAGCTGCGCCAGCGCCTGAAACGCGCCACGCGCTTTGGCACCCAGCTCGCCTTTGAGCGCGCCCAGGTTGCGGCCCATGCCCAGCTGGCGGCCGTGCTCGTCCACCACCAGCAGGTTCATGAACAGGTGCGGGCTGAGCATCTCGTGTTTGAAGTCGGTGCGCTTGATGTCCAGGCTGGTTTCATCGCGCACTTTTTTGAGCAGCACGTCGGTCAGGGACCCGGCACCAAACAGCTCGGGCACGGACAGCTCGGCGGCCAGGCGCGTGGCCGATTCGGGCAGCGGCACAAAACGGCTGCGGGGGCGCTGGGGCAGACTTTTGAGCAGGGCCTGAATTTTGTCCTTGAGCAGACCGGGCACCAACCACTCGCAGCGGTCCTCGCTCACTTGGTTCAGCACGAACAAGGGCACGGTGACGGTGACGCCGTCTCGGGCGTCGCCCGGCTGGTGAAGGTACACCGCCGTGCAATCGGTGCCGCCCAAACGAATTTGTTTGGGAAAAGCCTGCGTGGTGATGCCTGCCGCCTCGTGGCGCATCAGCTCTTCGCGGGTCAACAGCAGCAAGCGCGGCTGCTTGGCGCTCACGGCCCGGTACCAGTCTTCCAGCAGGCGGCCGCTGCACACTTCGGGCGGAATCTGCTGGTCGTAAAAAGCGTAGATCAGTTCGTCGTCCACCAGCACGTCTTGGCGGCGCGACTTGTGCTCCAGCTCTTCGACCTTGGCGATCATCTTGTGGTTGGCGGCCAGGAAGGGCAGCTTGGTCTCCCACTGGTCGCCCACCAAGGCTTCGCGGATGAAAATCTCGCGTGCGCCGTGCAGGTCCACCCGGCTGTAGGCCGTACGCCGCCCGCTGTAGACCATCAGGCCATAGAGCGTGGCGCGCTCCAGCGCCACCACTTCGGCGGACTTCTTTTCCCAATGCGGGTCGAGCACTTGCTTCTTGAGCAAATGCGCGCCGACTTGCTCCAGCCACTGCGGCTCGATCGCGGCAATGCCCCGGCCAAACAGGCGCGTGGTTTCCACCAGTTCGGCCACCACAATCCAACGGCCTGGCTTTTTGCTCAGGTGCGCACCGGGGTGTTTGTGAAACTTGATGCCGCGTGCGCCCAGATAGGCTTCTTCGTCTTCGAGTTTGTAGCCCACGTTGCCCAACAAACCCGACAACATGGACAGATGCAGTTGCTCATAGCTCGCAGGCTGCGTGTTGATGCGCCACTTGTGCTCAGTCACCACCGTGAGCAGTTGGGTGTGCGTGTCACGCCATTCGCGCACGCGGCGAATGTTGATGAAGTTCTGGCGCAGCAGTTGCTCATATTGGCGGTTGCTCAACTTGTGCTGCGGCGCTTCTTGCGCAGGCGAATTTAATTGGGATCTGACCCCAATTGATTTCGTGGGGCCGCCTCGGGCGTCGTGAATCCACTTCCACAGTTTCAGGTAGCCGGTGAACTCGCTTTTGTCATCGTCAAATTTGGCGTGTTGCTGGTCGGCCTGGGCTTGCGCGTCCATGGGGCGGTCTCGCACGTCTTGCACGCTCATGGCGCTGGCGATCACCAGCACTTCGTCGAGCGCGTTGCGGTGGCGCGCTTCCAAAATCATGCGGCCCACCCGCGGGTCCAGCGGCAGGCGGGCCAGCTCTTGGCCAATCGGGGTGAGTTCGTTGTCGTCATTGACCGCGCCCAGCTCGGCCAGCAATTGGTAGCCGTCGGTGATGGCACGCTTGGACGGCGCTTCAATGAACGGAAAGTCTTCCACAATGCCCAGATGCAGGCTCTTCATGCGCAAGATCACGCCGGCCAAGGACGATCGCAAGATTTCGGGGTCGGTGAAGCGCGGGCGGCCTGCAAAGTCTTTGTCGTCGTACAGGCGGATGCAAATGCCATTGGCCACCCGGCCGCAGCGACCCGCACGTTGGTTGGCCGCCGCTTGGCTGATGGGTTCGACCATCAGTTGCTCGACCTTGCTGCGCAGGCTGTAGCGCTTGACGCGGGCGGTGCCGGCATCGATCACGTAACGGATGCCGGGCACCGTGAGTGACGTTTCAGCCACGTTGGTGGCCAGTACGATGCGGCGGCCATTCGATGCTTCAAAAATCTGGTCTTGCTCGGCCTGCGACAAACGCGCAAACAGCGGCAGAACCTCGGCGCCTCGCGTCAGGGGTTGATGCGCCAAGTGCTTACGCAGGTGGTCGGCGGCTTCGCGGATCTCGCGCTCGCCGGGCAAAAAGATCAGGATATCGCCCCCTGCCCCGCCTTGCCAGAGTTCGTCCACGGCATCGGCCATGGCCTCGTTCAGGCCATAGTCCCGGGTCTCTTCAAACGGACGGTAGCGCTGCTCCACCGGAAAGGTGCGGCCTGACACCATGATGACCGGGGCCGGGCCGTTGCGCGACGCAAAGTGTTTGGCAAAGCGGTCGGCGTCAATCGTGGCTGAGGTCACCACGATTTTGAGGTCTGGGCGGCGCGGCAGGATCTGGCGCAGGTAGCCCAGCAAGAAGTCGATGTTCAGGCTGCGTTCGTGCGCCTCGTCGATGATGATCGTGTCATAGGCCTGCAGCAGCGGATCGGTCTGGGTTTCGGCCAGCAAGATGCCGTCGGTCATGAGCTTGACCGAGGCGTTTTTGCTCAAACGGTCCTGAAACCGCACCTTGAAACCCACCACATCGCCCAGCGGCGTCTTGAGTTCTTCGGCAATCCGTTTGGCCACCGAGCTGGCCGCAATGCGCCGGGGCTGGGTGTGTCCGATCATGCGCGCCCGCTCGCCAGGCTTGGCGTTCAACTTACCGCGCCCCAGCATCAGTGCAATCTTGGGCAGCTGCGTGGTCTTGCCCGAACCAGTTTCACCGCAGACGATGATGACCTGGTGCTGGTCCATGGCAGCCATGATTTCGTCACGGCGGGCCGAGACCGGCAGGCCTTCGGGGAAGTCGATTTGGAGGGGGGTGTCAGACAAAGCGGAAACTTCTGTGAAAATCAAGCCAAGAACAGCCCGGGATTATCCCCGGCCCGGCACTCTGCCCCATTCGCCGTACCTGATTGCCCATGTCCACAGTTTTCAACTTCACCTTCGTGCCCTGGTTCCGGTCGGTGGCGCCTTACATCCACATGCACCGGGGCAAGACCTTTGTGGTGGGCATCGCGGGCGAGGCCATTGCGGCGGGCAAGCTGCAAAACCTGGCGCAAGACTTGGCGCTGATCCAGAGCATGGGCGTGAAAATCGTGCTGGTCCACGGCTTTCGTCCGCAGGTGAATGAACAGCTGGCGGCCAAGGGCCACACACCCCAATACTCGCATGGCATCCGCATCACCGACAGCGTCGCTTTGGACTGCGCCCAAGAGGCAGCAGGCCAGTTGCGCTACGAAATTGAAGCCGCTTTCAGCCAGGGCCTGCCCAACACGCCCATGGCGGGCTCCACCGTGCGGGTGTTGTCAGGCAACTTCATCACCGCCCGGCCCGTGGGCATTGTGGACGGCGTGGATTTCATCCACTCGGGCCTGGTGCGCAAGGTGGACGTAGACGGCATCATGCGCACACTGGACATGGGTGCCATGGTTTTGCTCTCGCCATTTGGGTTTTCGCCCACGGGCGAGGCCTTCAACCTGGCCATGGAAGAAGTGGCCACCAGCGTAGCGGCCGAGTTGCAGGCCGACAAGCTGATTTTTGTGACCGAAGTGCCAGGCATTCGCATTGAGCCGCACGCCCCCGCCAGCGACGACAACCCCATTGACACCGAACTGCCGCTGGCCGCTGCCAAGCAGTTGCTGGCCTCGCTGCCCCAGCCTACCGAGCCGACCGACATCGGCTTCTATTTGCAACACTGCGTGAAGGCTTGCGAAGAAGGCGTGGAGCGCTCCCACATCCTGCCCTTTGCGGTGGACGGCGCTTTGCTGCTGGAGGTGTATGTCCACGACGGCATCGGCACCATGGTGATCGATGAAAAACTGGAAGAACTGCGCGAAGCCACTTCGGACGATGTGGGCGGTATCTTGCAACTGATCGAGCCGTTTGAGAAAGACGGCACCCTGGTCAAACGCGACCGCACCGAGATCGAACGTGACATTGACCACTACACCATCCTTGACCACGATGGCGTGATCTTTGCCTGTGCCGCTCTTTACCCCTACCCCGAGGCCAAAACGGCCGAGATGGCGGCACTCACTGTGTCACCCCAGTCACAAGGTCAGGGCGATGGCGAGAAGGTGCTCAAGCGCATCGAGCAACGCGCCCGCGCCATGGGGGTCAAAAGCATTTTTGTGCTGACCACCCGAACCATGCACTGGTTCATCAAACGCGGCTTCGCTCAGGTGGACCCTGACTGGTTGCCTGAGGCGCGCAAACGCAAATACAACTGGGACCGCAAAAGTCAGGTGTTGGTCAAAAAGCTTTGATTCAGCGATGGCGAAGCGTTTGAACGGCGATCCACAAAGCGGCCAGTGCAAACACCACGAAAGCCGCGAATGACCAGTTGGCGATCGAGCCGCCCAAGAAAGTCCAGTCGATCTTGCTGCAGTCTCCGCTGCCTTTGAAGATCATGGGAATGGCACGGTTGAGGGGAAAGTTTTCAACCATGCCGTAAAAGTCGCGTCCGCAGTTGACCACCTCGGGCGGGTACCACTGCAACCAACTTTGGCGAGCAGCGGTGAATCCGCCAAAGCCCGCTGCCAGCGCCAGCAAAACGCCAGACACAGCCAGCCCCCTGCCGCGCAAGCGCCAACCCACCAAGGCCAGCAGTACCACCCCGATCAAGGCGTAACGCTGCACTATGCACATGGGGCAAGGGTTCAGCCCCACAACATGCTGCAAATACAGGCCAAACACCAGCATACCGATGCCCGACAAAGCGATCAGCAACATCCAGCGCTGAGGGGTTACAGAAGGCAGGTTCATGGGTACTTTTTGAATAACAACAGGGGCATTTTGCCCCTGTTTTCATGAATAGCTTGGAGCGCTGGCAGACAAAGCCCCGAAGGACTCAGGATTCGGCAAATGCCCGCTCAATGACGAAAGCACCGGGCGTGCTGGTGTTGCCTTCTTTGAGGCCACGCTCTTCGCAAATGCGTTTGAGGTCTTTGAGCATTTCGGGCGATCCGCAAATCATCACGCGGTCGGTCTCTGGGTTGAGGGTGGGCAGACCCAAGTCACCAAACAACTTGCCGTTTTCGATGAGATCGGTCACGCGGCCTTGGTTTTTGTAGGGCTCGCGGGTCACGGTGGGGTAGTACAGCAGCTGCTGGCTGACCATCTCGCCCAAGAACTCATGGGCGGGCAGGACTTGGGTGATGTAGTCGTGGTAAGCCAGTTCATTGACCTGGCGCACACCATGGACCAGGATGACTTTTTCAAAACGGTCATAAGTCTCCGGGTCGCGGATGATGCTCATGAAGGGGGCCAAACCCGTGCCTGTGCCCATCAGGTACAGGTTTTTACCGGGCAGCAAGTAATCAATGAGCAAAGTGCCGGTGGGTTTGCGGCCCACGATGATGGTGTCGCCCACCTGGATGTGCTGCAACTTGGAGGTCAAGGGGCCGTCAGGCACCTTGATGCTCAAAAACTCTAGATGCTCTTCATAGTTGGCGCTGGCAATCGAGTAAGCACGCAGCAGCGGTTTGCCGTTGTCGCCGCGCAGGCCAATCATGGTGAAGTGGCCGTTTGAAAAGCGCAGGGCCTGGTCGCGGGTGGTGGTGAAACTGAACAGGCGGTCGGTCCAGTGGTGGACACTCAAAACGCGTTCTTCAAGAAAAGCACTCATTTGGTATTGTTGTGTGTTGGGAGACAAGAGACCCAAAGCCCCGGGGGGATGCTGAAAGCTTGCTACATTTACGGCCTGCAAGACCACACGAAAAGCGCAACAGGCCGCATTGTCGTGTGATCGGCTTTCAACTGGAAATACTGAAATTCTATATCCGTATAACCAGCGCTTCTTTAGACAGATCAAGGCTCGACAACACCATGGCACGCACCGTTCAATGCATCAAACTCGGCAAAGAAGCTGAGGGTCTGGATTTTCCGCCCTATCCCGGCGATTTGGGCAAGCGCATTTGGGAGGGCGTGAGCAAACAAGCTTGGGCCGACTGGCTCAAGCACCAGACCATGCTGGTCAATGAAAACCGCCTGAACCTGGCCGATCTGCGTGCTCGCCAGTACCTGGCCCGCCAGATGGAAAACCACTTTTTTGGCGATGGCGCCGATGCTGCCCAAGGCTACGTCCCCCCAGCAGCCAGTTGATCATTTCCCGGTCTTCTCACTTTCAATTTTGAACCTTTGAACCGCCCAGCCGAAGCTCGCCAAGCACTGGTCATCGGTGCAGGCTTGTCCGGCTCTGCGGTGGCCTACAGCTTGGCCCAAAGGGGCTGGTCGGTCACGGTACTCGATCGGGCCTCAGGCCTTGGGGCTGGCGCTTCGGGCTTGCCTGTGGGTTTGGCGGCGCCCCACGTCTCGCCCGATGACAACGTCTTGTCACGCATCACGCGCGCAGGTGTCGAGGCCACATTGCAGCGCGTCCAAACGCTGCTGAAAGCTGGCACCGACTGGGCCATGACGGGTGTTTTAGAGCACAGCCTGGCGGGCAAACGCCGCTTGCCTACCAACGCATCTGATCACCACAGCAGTCCGGCCAGCGCCGCCCAAATTGCCGCAGCAGGACTGTCCCCGGGCACTCCCGCCATTTGGCATGCACATGCGGGCTGGATTCGGCCCCGACGACTGGTGGCCGCGCAACTGGAAACAACGGGTGTGCATGTGCGCTGGGGCCAAGATGTGCACGCCATCGAGCGTGAAGGCGAGTTGTGGACCGTGACCGATGCCCAAGGCCAAACTCTGGCTCAATCCCGTTTTTTGGTGGTGGCCAGCGCCTTTGACAGTTTGGCTTTGCTGCGGCCCCTGCCCGGCTTTGCGGTGCCACTCAACCCTTTGCGCGGACAGATCAGCTACGGGCTGATGTCCGATTTAAAGGCCGACTTGGGCGCTTACTCCAACCCAGTTCACGCCCCATCTGCCTTGCCGCCTTTCCCTGTCAACGGCCACGGCAGCTTCATCAGCGGTGTGCCCACGCCAAAGGGCCTGCTTGGCTGGTACATCGGTTCAACCTTTGAGCGCAACTGCGAGCAAGCCCCTGTGCGCACCGAAGACCATGCTGCCAACCAAGAGCGTTTGGCCACCCTGCTGCCCAACTTGGGTCAAGCCATGGCCGGTCAATTTGGGCCGGATCGGGTGATGGGCTGGGCCGGTCTGCGCTGCACCTTGCCCAACCGCCTGCCTGCGGTGGGGCCCATTGACCCACTGCGCCTGCCGGGGCTTTGGATCAGCGCTGGCATGGGCGCGCGCGGCATCAGTTTGGCTGTGCTGTGCGGTGAACTCACGGCCACTTGGATGAGTCACGAGCCTTTGCCATTGCCTCCGGGCTTGGTCAAGCATTTGGCGGCAGAGCGGTACGCGATGGGCTAGATTTAACAAAATCACCAAAAACTACTAGGATGGAACTTTCCAGCACCTTTTGTGGTGGTGGTTTCAACCAGGAGAGCCGCTCATGGCCCGTCAATCTCTCTCCCGCTACTTGCCATGGTTAGTCACTGCCCCGTTGACCTTGATGGTTTGGCCCCTATCGCCTTGGGCCAGCGCAGTTTTCGGCGTGTTGTTTGTTTTGGGTTGGCTGGACTTCAGGCAAACCAAACAGGCCGTGCGCCGCAACTACCCCCTGACAGGTCGCCTGCGTTACGCACTGGAATACATCCGGCCCGAGTTGCGACAGTATTTTTTGGAAAACGATGAGGAAAAGCTCCCGTTTTCGCGCAACCAAAGGGCCATGGTATACGCCCGTTCCAAAGTCGAAAACGACAAACGCGGTTTTGGCAGCATCAAAGACATGTACAGCCCTGGCACCGAGTGGATTGCCCATTCTTTACAGCCCGTGCAACCCGACCCGGCCACATTCAGGGTGAGGGTCGGCGAAGGCCAATGCACGCAAGCCTATGACTTGTCTCTGTTCAACATCTCAGGCATGAGCTTTGGAGCACTGTCGCCCAACGCCGTGAAAGCCCTGAACCGGGGTGCCGCCCTGGGCGGCTTTGCGCACGACACGGGCGAAGGCAGCATCTCTAGCCACCACCGCGAACACGGCGGCGATCTGATCTGGCAAATCGCCTCGGGTTACTTTGGTTGCCGCACGCCAGACGGGCATTTTGACCCCGAGCGCTTTACGCAGCAGGCCCAATCGCCGCAGGTCAAGATGATCGAAGTCAAGCTGTCGCAAGGGGCCAAACCCGGCCACGGCGGCGTACTGCCCAAGGCCAAAGTCAGCCCAGAGATTGCCGAGGCCCGAGGCGTGCCTATGGGCCAAGACTGCGTGTCGCCGGCCCGCCACTCGGCCTTTTCGACCCCCATCGAATTGTTGAATTTCGTCACCCAATTGCGCCAGCTGTCTGGCGGAAAACCGGTGGGCATCAAGCTGTGTGTGGGCCATCCAGCCGAATGGTTCTCTATCGTCAAAGCCATGCTGGTCACGGGTCAAACACCCGATTTCATTGTGGTCGATGGGGCTGAAGGCGGTACTGGCGCGGCCCCGATTGAGTTTGCCGACCATGTGGGCATGCCGCTGCGAGACGGGCTGCGCTTGGTTCACAACAGCTTGGTGGGCGCGGGTCTGCGGGAGCGCATCAAGATTGGTGCTTCGGGCAAAGTGATCTCGGCTTTTGACATTGCACGCTGCTTGGCGCTGGGAGCCGATTGGTGCAATTCGGCGCGGGGCTTCATGTTTGCACTGGGCTGTATTCAGTCACGCAGTTGCCATACCGACCATTGCCCCACGGGCGTCGCCACACAAGACCCGGTGCGTCAGCGCGCCATTGTGGTGACAGACAAAGCAGAACGGGTGTTTTATTTCCATGCCAACACGATGCATGCGCTGGCAGACTTGGTTGGCGCTGCGGGTTTGAAACGACCCGGCGACATCACGCCGCACCACCTGATGGTGCGACACCCCCATGGCAATGCGAAATCGCTGGCTGCCAGCATTGAGACGCTGGGGGCCGGCGCGTTGTTGTCATCCGAAAACCCCAACAACACGGCCGACACATTGCCCAACCTTTTTGCTGAGTTTTGGCCCACCAGCTCAGCCAATCACTGGGGCGTGTCTCCAGCCTGAAGTTTTACTTCATGGCTTCTGCAGGTCGGCGCGAACGCACGTAAGCATCTGTGGGCAAGTGGTTTTTGCCATCGGCATAGCGCCACTGCACCATGGTGCCCTTGCCACCCCGCAAATCGAGCTTGCCCACGTAAGCCCCCATGGTGGACTGCTGGTCAATCGCGCGGAATTCAGCCGGGCCGAAAGGCGTGCTGAATTTGAGGCCGCGCATGGCGATGACCAATTTTTCGTTGTCCAAGCTGCCGGCTTTTTTGATGCCCGCAAAAATCGCCTGCATGGTGGCGTAACCGACCACCGAACCCAATTTGGGGTTCTCGCTGAACTTGCGGTAATAGTTGGCAGCAAAGCTGGCGTGTTCACGGGTGTCAATCTGGTCCCAAGGGTAGCCGGTCACGATCCAGCCCTTGGGGGTTTCGTCTTTCAGCACTTCCAGGTACTCGGGCTCACCCGAGAGCATGGACACCACCGGTGTCTTGGGGAAAACATTGCGCTGGTTGCCTTCGCGCACCAACCTGGCCAAGTCGGCGCCAAAAGTGACGTTGAAGACCGCATCGGGCTTGGCGGCCATGGTGGCGGTCAACGTGCTGCCCGCATCGATTTTGCCCAGCGCAGGCCATTGCTCGCTCACAAACTCGACATCGGGGCGCTTGGCCTTGAGCAGCTCTTTGAAGCTGGCCACCGAACTTTGGCCATATTCGTAATTGGGTGCGATCGTGGCCCAACGCTTGGCAGGCAACTTGGCAGCCTCTTCAACCAGCATGGCCGCTTGCATGTAGGTGCTGGCACGCAGGCGGAAGGTGTAGCGGTTGCCTTTTTCCCAAACGATGGCGTCGGTCAAAGGCTCGCTGGCGATGAACAATCGCTTGTTTTTGACCGCATGGTCGGCCAATGCCAAGCCTACGTTGGACAAAAAGCCACCCGCCAAAATATCGACCTTTTCTTTTGACGTCAGTTCAATCGCATGGCGCAGTGCTTCGTCAGGCTTGCCAGCATCGTCACGGGCGATCACTTCGACCTTGCGCCCCAGTAAGCCGCCCTGTGCATTGATTTCTTCTACCGCCAACTGCCAGCCTTGCCGATAGGGCTGAGTGAATTGGGGCATGGACGAGTAACTGTTGATTTCACCAATCTTGATGGGTGTTTGGGCCACAACGGGCGCAGCAGCAGCGGCGAACAACAAACCGAGGGCAATGAGGCGATTCATGGGGATTTCCAAGGCTCAAGAGAAAAATACTGACTGTACCAGCGCCCCAAAAACTTGTCGCTTGGGGGACATAAGCCCCCACCTTGGATCACGGCCCTTTTATCGGGGTGCTGGGTTATTGGCCAACCAAATCGCCAAGCGCTCAACGCCCTGCTGTAAACGCGCCAAGTCTTTGGATGCGAAGCACCAACGCAGCCAACCTGCGGCTTCGGAGGCAAAAGCCTCGCCGGGAGCCAGGCCCAGCCCAGCTTCGGCCACCAAGCGTTTGGCAGTCTGGACCGAATCGGGATGCCCTTCAAGCCTGAAAAATGCGTACATGCCGCCCCGGGCGGGCGCGACTTGCACGCCAGGCACGGCTAGCAAGAGGGGCACCAGGGTGTCGCGACAGGTTTTGAGGTGGGCCACCACGCGTGGCGTGATGTCGGCGGTGTTTTGCAGCGCCACCACCCCCGCCTTTTGGGTGAACACCGATGCGCACGAAGTGTTGAACTCGATCAGCTTGCCCATGTGCGGGGTCATGGCAGCAGGCATGACCAGCCAGCCCAGACGCCAGCCGGTCATCAAAAAGCTCTTGGAAAAGCTGTGCACCACCACCAAACGGTCCTCGGGTTCGGCCACATCCAAAAACGACGGGGCACAGCCGTTGGCGGTGTCGGTTTCGTAATACAAGCGCTCGTACACCTCGTCGGCCAGCACCCAGGTGCCGGTGCTGCGGCAATGCGCCAGCATCTCAGCTTGCTCTGCGCGGCTGAGTGTCCAGCCCGTGGGGTTGTTGGGCGAGTTGACGATGAGCAGTCGGGTGGCTGGCGTGATCGCAGCCTTGAGCACGGCCATGTCGAGCTGCCATTGCCCATTCACAGGGCGCAGCGACACGCACTTCAAATTGGCGCCCATCACCAGCGCTTGCGCCGTGAGGTTGGGCCAAACGGGTGTCACGGCAACCACTTCATCGCCCGCGTCAATCAGGGCTTGCGCGGCCAACATCAAGGCATTCACGCCGCCCGAGGTGATGGCGAGACGCTCCACGCCAATGGGTCCGTGCAGGGCCGACATGTAATCGGACACGGCCTGACGCAACTCGGGCAAACCCAGGTTGTGCGAGTAAAAGGTCTCGCCTTTTTGCATGGAATCGATGGCGGCTTGGCGCACGATGTCGGGCGTCACTTCGTCAGATTCGCCAAACCAAAAGGCCAGTACATCGGGGCGGCCCATGCCCGCATTGGCGACCTCGCGGATGCGGGACTCTTCCAGGTCCATGACAGCCTGGCGCATGAATGGGGCGGTGTTTTTGCTCATGCCAGCATCCTAATGCTTGACGCATTCTGAACGAGTCACCTCTTGCACATGATTCCATCTTGACGGCGCAGGTGCTTGCAGATGTGCCAGGCTTGCCTATGATGCGTAGGACAACACAAGTCAGGGAGAACAGCATGAAGACTCGGCATTTAGCGTCGACGCTCACCAGCGTGTGTTTAGGTCTTGGATTGCTGGCGACCTTGCCAGCCAGCTGGGCAACGGACAACTTCACAGCCGTGAGCGCCACAGACAAACCCGCCAAAAAACCGAAACAAGCCAAAGCCCCCAAGCCGCCCACCCACAAAGGTTCGGCAGAAAACAAGTCTGAGCGCGAAAAACGCCTGATTCGCGAATGCCGGGGCCGACCCAATGCTGGGGCGTGCGAAGGCTATGCCAGCTGAAGGCGTCAAGGACCTTTTTTCAGCGCTGCCCGCGATGGACTAGACCCACCAATGCGCCAAGCCACTGGCGCGCACGCTGGGGCGCTCAATGGCTGCTTCGAGCAAACCGGCCTCGGCCTCGACCAAAGTGAACTGCTGGCGGGCCCGAGTGATGCCGGTGTAGACCAACTCTCGACTGAGCACCTCGGCGCCGCCCGGGGGCAGCACCAACGCGGTGTGCTCAAACTCCGAGCCCTGGCTTTTGTGCACGGTCATGGCAAACGCGGTGTCAACCTGGGCCAAGCGCATGACGCTCACCGAGCGCAAGGCTTCACCGTCCAAAAACCAGACCTTGGGCTTGCCTTCGGTGTTCGGCAACACCACGCCCACGTCGCCATTGAAGACGCCCAGCTGCGCGTCGTTGCGCGTGACCATGACAGGCCGCCCCTCGTACCACTCGCCCTGGATGCGCAGCAAGCCCGCATCGGCCAAGGCTTTTTGTACCGCCACATTCAGCGCTTGCGTGCCCCAGTCGCCTTGGTGCACGGCGCACAAAATGCGAAACCGCTCAAAGGCCTTGAGCACACTGCTGACCCAGCTGGCGTGCGCTTCAGCCCCCTGCCCTGCCGGTCCGGTTTGCATGAGGTGCAAATAGTTGGCGTAAGAAGGCTTGCCCGCTGCGCCCAGCGCCAAGGCCCACACAGCTTGGGGGCTGCCCGGCTGGAGAGCCAGCACCGGCGAGGCTGCCGAGTTGTCTGAGCCACCCAAGCAGGCGCGTGCCGCCGCCGCATCGCCCCGGTTCACCGCCAGCGCCAGCTGGCCAATCGCGCCTTTGAAACGACGGCTTTGGCGCAGCATCACGGTTTGCTGGGCCAGCACGGGGGCCAGATCGGTCACCACAAATTGGGATGCCAGCGTCTGACCCGCTACGCGCTGCACAAACTGCGCCGTGGCCGCGCTGTAGCGGCCCGCTGCAGCGTCTTGGCACAAATCGCCCAGCACCGCACCGGCTTCGACCGAGGCGAGCTGATCCTTGTCGCCCAACAGCACCAAGCGCGCCGTGGATGGCAAGGCCTTCAACAGAGCGTCCATCATTTCCAAATGCACCATCGAGGCTTCATCCACGATCAGCACATCCACGTCGAGCGGGTTGGCCGCGTGGTGGCGAAACTGGCGTGTGTCGGGCCGTGCGCCCAGCAGCGAATGCAGCGTTCGCGCCGGACCCATGCGGGCGATCAGTGCAGCCAAGTCCAGTCCCGAATCCTTAGGCATGGTCAAGCGGGTCAAGGCATCGTCGATCGATTGCTTCAGGCGCGCCGCCGCCTTGCCGGTGGGCGCGGCCAGCGCCACACGCAGCGGGCTGCCATCGGGGTGCAGCGCCAGCAGCAGCGCCAGAAAACGGGCGGCGGTGTAGGTCTTGCCGGTGCCAGGCCCACCCGTGATGACCGACAGCCGCGCGCGCAGTGCCACGGCACAAGCCGCTTTCTGCCAGTCGATGGCGGCGGACTCTTCGGGCTTGGGCGCAAAGAAGCGGTCCAGCCATTCGCGTGCCGCTGCTTCGTGAACGGGCCATGACTCGCTGGCACGCTGCAGCAGGCTCTGGCCCACGCGCTGCTCATAGCCCGCATAACGGCGCAAATACAAAAGTGGCGCATCGGCAGATCCGCCCAACACCAGCGGCTGGCCATGGTCGGGGGCATCGGCCAAGCGCACACAGGCGCTGGGTGGTTGAGCCTGTAAAACCTGCCGCCAATCGGCCAGCGTGGCAGGCAGGTGCGCCCACAAAGCCTTCAGGCCCTGCGCACCGTCCACCGCAGCCGCAGGCCAGCCCAGCAAGGCCACGGGCGGCTGGCACAAATCGGCCAAGGCCAGGCAGGTGTGGCCACGCCCTTCCATCTGGGCGAGCACGGCCGCAGCCACCAGCAAAGGCGCAGATACACCGGTATCTAGGCGAATCACTTGCGCGGCGAAAGCGCTGTCGATGTGGCGCAGCAGGCCTTGGCCGGTCCACAGGTTCAACCACTGCAAGGTCTGCGCAGCGGTCAGGCCTTGGGCAGGCAAGTCCTTGAGCCAATCCATTTGCGAGGCGGAGGCGGGCACGGGCGCGGTGCGTGAGATTTTTTTCAAGTTCATCACGCCACCTCGGCATTCAACATGGCGTCCAGACCGTCGAGCAGCGCCAAAGGCGCAGGCAAGGTGCAGCAGCCACCCGCAGGCCCGTCGATGCCGCGCAAAAACAAGTACACCGCGCCGCCCAACTGCTGCGCCGGGTCGTAGGCATCACCTAGGCGGGCGCGCAACAGTCTGTGCAACGCCAGCATGTACAGCGCAGCTTGGACATCGTAACGGTGCTGGGCCATGGCCGCATCCAAGGCCTGTGCTGTGTAGGCAGCGTCATCAGGCCCCAAATGATTCGATTTGTAGTCGAGCACCCAGTAACGGCCTTGGTGCTCGAACACCAGATCGGCAAAGCCCATCAGCATACCGTGCAGCTGCGCGTCGGGCAGCTGTGGGCGGCTCACGCCGAGCAACAGGTGCTGCTGGCACAAGGCATCGACTTGGCGTGCATGCAGGCGCTCGGCGGGCAGCCAGAACTCCATCTCGGGCAACAGATCACCCAGCGCGTTCAGCGGCGCGTTCGGCCCGCGCAAAGGCTGAGCCACCACACGGCTGAGCCACTGCAGCACGTCGTCGGCTTGGGCCGGGTAACCGGCGTTTTCGCAGCGGTATTTCAAGCGCTCGGCCTTGGCTGCATCGATAGCATAGCCATCGGCCGCAAGCCATTCGAGTTGGTCATGTAAAAAATTGCCCGCCGTAGGGCCTTTGGCAAAACCGTGCCACGGAGCCAAAGCACCAGGGCTGGCCACCCAGGCCGTGGGGGGGGCCGCATCTTCAAGGGGTTCGTCGTCTGCGGGACGCGGCGGGTTCAGGTGCAGCACCAAAGGCGCCAGGGTTTGCGAAGACAGGTCGCGCGTCAAGCGAGAAAAACTCGCGATGGTCCACGACTTGTCGATGCGGGCGGTGCAAACCAGCGCTTCTCGCAGTGCGGTGGTCTGCAGGGGCTTGTGCCACAGCGTCAACGGCACCACTTCAGGAGCAAGCTCTAGTTGCACAAACAAGGCCTTGCCTGCCCCATCGGTTTTCAGCGCTTGCAGCTTCGCCAGCCAATCGGCGGGTTCAAGCGACTGACCGTTTCCGAGCAAATGACCAGACGCACTGAAGTGGTTGCGGCACTTGTCACTGTTTCCCATTTTGACCGCGCTCCAACCCACCCACAGCGCGTGACGTGCCCGCGTGAGCGCCACGTACCACAGGCGCAGGTCTTCACGCAGGCGATCTTGGTCCGCGAGTTTGGAGTCGTCCTTGTCAAAGTCCAGCGTCCAGTGGCGTTCACCCTCGCCCTCACCACCCGCCAACTGCAGCACGGCGGCTTTGTCGGCCGTGACCACGCGGTGGCTGTGCGCAAAGGGCAAGCACACCACCGGGTACTCCAGGCCCTTGCTGGCGTGGATGGTGATGACCTTGACCAGATCCTCGTCGCTTTCGAGCCGCACGGTTTGCTCTTCGCCACCGCTGGCATGGCCCGACTGCGCTTCTTCCATCTGCTGGGCCAACCAACGGATCAAGGCCTGCTCGCCTTCGATCTGGCCGCTGGCCGTTTGCAACAATTCAGCCAGGTGCAGCACATTGGTCAGACGCCGCTCGCCGTCGGGCTCACCGCGCCAGCGCCCCGCCAGCTGCAGCACATGCAGCGACTGGCGCAGCATGGCCAGCACGCCCTGGCTTAGCCAGGTCTGGTGCAGCTCGCGCATTTGCTCAGCGCGCATGTCCAACAATTCGTCTTGCGTGGCCAAGTCATAAAGCTCGGTCAGCGACAGGCCCACCGTGCGGGTGCCCAATGCAGCGCGCAGTCGGCGCATGTCTTGTGGCTCGGCCACGCCGCGCAGCCACAGACAAAGGTCTTGCGCCTCGTCGCTGGCGAACACCGAGTCGCGGTCCGACAAATACACCGAAGCCACACCGCGCACACGCAGCGCATCGCGCACGGCCGCGGCCTCTTTGCCGGTGCGCACCAGCACAGCGATGTCTTTGGGTTGCAAGGGTTTGTCGCCGTTTTGTGCATCCGCAAAACGCGCGTGTGAATCGCTCAGCCAGGCCACGATTTGCTCGGCGCACAAGGCCGACAGGTGCGCCTGCGCATCGCGTTGGCTGCGCAAAATGGCGTCGTGCACCACGGTCATGGCTTGCACATCGCCCGCGCTCGTCCTGAACACTTCAGGGCGGCCCTTCGCCCCCACCGGCTGGAACGGCAACGGATCTTGATCGTCTAGCTTGTAGCCAAAGGCGTCTGGCGAAATGTCGAACCAGCGGTTGATCACAGCCACCACCGCTTGGGTGGAGCGGAAGTTGGTGCCCAGCACATGGTGGCGGCCAGCGGTGGCGCGGCGTGCAGCCAAGTAGCTGTGGATATCCGCACCCCGAAAACCATAGATGGATTGCTTGGGGTCACCAATGAGCAGCAGCGCGATGTCTGGCAGGTTGTCGGCCGTGCGGTAGATCCGGTCAAAGATGCGGAACTGCAGCGGCGAGGTGTCTTGGAACTCGTCGATCATCGCCACCGGAAACTGCTCGCGCAGACGCTGCGCCAAGCGCTCGCCCGATTCGGGGTCGGCCAGTGCAACATCCAGCCGCTGCAGCATGTCGGCAAAGCCAAACAGCCCGCCGCGCCGCTTGAGCTCGGCCATGCGCTGCAGCACATGGGTGCGGGCGTGCAGGCGGGCGACTTGGGCCGGTTCGGGTAAGGCATTCAAAGCCGCTTGCAGGTCGGCGTACGCCTGGCTTTCGGGGGGCAAATCCACAGGCGCTTCACCAGGCTTACGGCATTCGACCAGGCCTTGAGGCGTGAAGCGTGCCCAGCCGGCTTTCATGGTTTTTTCCAAGCGCTTACCGTCTTCTGGCCCTTGCGCCCACTCTTTGAGCACGGCCAGCCACTCGGCACATTTTTTGTATGTCAGTTTCCGGCCATCCCAGCTCGACTTGTGATGCGCCAACTGCGCCTCGATCCAACCCAATAAATTGTCGGACTTCTCGTTCCAGCCCTGTTTGAGCGCCTGCAGTTGTGCGTCGCGCTCGGCCATGGCCGCGCCGAACACCTGCGCCAGCGTGCCGGGTGCGGCATCGTCCAGCGGCACGGCCATCAGGGCGCGCATGTCTTGTTCAAGCGCGGGCACATCGCGCCACACGTTCAGCACCTTTGTCACCAGGGCTGTACCCATGGGGTATAGCTGCTGACGCCAGTAGTCCTGCACCGCTTCGAGGCGCAGCGCGGCTTCGTCGCCGACCAGGTTTTCTTCAAACAGACTGCCGCTGTCGAACGCGTGTTCGCGCAGCATGCGCTGGCACCAGGCGTCGATGGTGTACACGGCCGCATCGTCCATGGCCTGCGCCGCCAGCGCCAAGCGGTGGGCGGCTTGTTCGCGGGGCTCTCCTTCGGGGTATTCGTCCTTCAGTTGTCGCAAGAAGTCATCGTCGGTTTCGGCCATGCCCCGGAACACCTGCGCGGCCTCGGTCAATCGGGCGCGGATGCGGTCAGACAGCTCACGGGTAGCGGCGCGGGTGAAGGTCATCACCAGCACGTCTTGCGGCAGCATGGGGCGAACAGGTGCGGTACCGTCTTGGCCGTGGCCCAGCACCAAGCGCACATACAAAGCGGCAATGGTCCAGGTCTTGCCTGTGCCAGCGCTGGCCTCGATCAGGTGGCTGCCGCGCAGGGGAAAGGTGTGCGCATTGAGGGCGTGGGGGATGCTCATGCCAGCTCTCCCTCTTCGCTGTCTTGGGCCACATCCGGCAAGGCCTCGATCTCGGCTTGCTCGGCCCAGGCCTTCAAGGGGGCGTAAACGGTTTGGACAAGGCAATCGAACTTGCCCGTGGCCAGCAAGTCCTCTACCGTGGCATAGGTACGGGCCAGTGCCGGGTCTTTGTCTTTTTCGGCGCGTTTGAAGTCAATGCCCTCATAGGCATCGGCCAGCGCGTTGATGTTGTCTTTGTCTTTGAGCCACTGCAGCGCCACACCGGGCGGCAACGGCAGCGGCCAACGCATGCCTTCGGCCCAAACGGCCAACAGCTCGGTCAATTGGACACGGGCGGCTTGTGGATCTTGCTCGGCCATGCGCAGCACGGCGTTGCGGCCCACCACCACGCACTTCAAGGGCTGGTCCATGGCGGCTGCGGCCAGCGACAGCAGCCAAATGTCGATCAGCTTTTCTGGGTGGGCCTGTGGCTTTTGGGTCTTGAAGCTGGCCAGATCGCTGGCGCGCAGGTGCAAGGACATCTGACTTCCCTCGCCTTCCAGCACATCACCCAGCGCGTCTTGCAAGGCCACTTGGGAATGCGACATGTCCACCAAAAGGCGTTCGGCTGCATGGGGGTAAGCCTGCCGCTCGTGCAGCGCTGCGCCCAGCATGGCCTGCAGGCGGTCTCTCAGATTTTCTGCGGCGAGTGCCCCCACGCCCGCCAGTGGCAAGGCGCCGGCCTGGCGCAGGCGCTTAACCACCTTCTGCACATGCGCGGGCAAGGTGTCAGCGTTCAGCGCGATGGGGACGTGCGCCAGTTCGTGGTCGATCAGTTGATACAGATCCAGGCCCGCCAGTCCAAACAGTTCCTCGTCGTGCAGTTCGCTGCGCTCGCCCTCCAGATGCACTTGCAGGCGTTCGCGGAAAAACGCGCCCACAGGTTTGCGCAAAAAGCGGGCGAGTTGGGCGAGCGTGATGACCGGCACGCCATTAGCGGATTCCAGCGGCGGCAACAAGGCAACCGATGACCCGGTAGAAGCGGTCTCCGACCGCGATTATGTTTCGGGTGATCCATAGCGGTCGGAGACCGCT